>CAZMYK010000620.1:0-3058 GCA_964570435.1 uncultured Saprospiraceae bacterium
CCTAAGGCCTTTCTACGAATGTAGTTTCGCTTTTGATGGGTTCGAATGCTTGCAAAAGATTCAGAAAGAACGCTTCGATATTATCAGCTCTGATGTCATGATGCCTAAGATGGATGGTTTTACTCTCAAAGAAAAAATTAATCAACTTGAAAGAAACAAGACGCTGCCTTTTATTTTTTTGACTGCAAAATCACTAGAAGAGGATAAGATCTTTGGGTTGAATCTTGGGGTAGATGACTACATTTCTAAGCCTTTTAACAAAAACGAATATCTCACCAGAATACATAACCTGCTCCAAAATAAGAAAACGCGAGACGAGCTGAACGATGGTTTTTCCGAAGATATGGAGGGAGATGAAGCTGTCGACAGGATCATGCTAAAGCGAGCAGAGCAAATTGTGCTTAAAAACATTCAGAATCCAAATTTTAAAATTAAGAATCTCGCCGACGGGATGAATTACAGCCAAAGACAATTGACAAGAATTATCAAAAGATTGAGTGGTCTTACCAATGTCAATTTCATCTTGGAAATAAGATTGCAGAAGGCCTACGATCTTATCCTGAGAAGAAAGTTCTCTACAATATCCGAGGTAAGGTATGATGTTGGTATCGAAAGTGCTTCATACTTTTCCAAGAAATTCAACGAGCGCTTTGGAATCTCGCCAAGTGAGATGATGGCTAGTCAATGAATAGGAAGTAGAAATGAACCCTATGCCGACAAGAACGTAGCAAGTGTGAGATAGGGAGCTCTAGACCAGGGTTGCTTTACTTTTTTAACCTTCCAAGGTGATGCACTTTGTCAATCCATCGTTTTCTCAATCTCAAATTGGAGTTCTTAATGGGACCAAGATATGTTATTGCCGTCGTCTTGATTCCTACAAAACCTAAAATTTGTTTTTTCATCACCTTTATTCCAGGTGCGCCAAGAACCCATCGATAGTAGGCAATCGGATAGTCAAGGGTGTGAATGATGTGTGCAGTCTTGCCTCTTAGCAGTTTTTCCCATTTCGCTGAGCCATCTTTCATTTCAAAGGTAAGCCCTGGCAAGAATAATCGGTCGATGAATCCTTTTAACTTAGCTGGCATGAAGCCCCACCATTGGGGATAGACCCAGACGATGTGTTCTGCCCATTTGATCTTTTGGAAGGCATCTAGCAAGTCTGGTTCTAATTCACTTCGTCGTTGATATCCATATCTAAGGTTAGACGAAAATTTTAGCTGTGAGATATTGATGAGCTCCACGTAGTCACCATTTTCTTGGACACCTTTTCGATATGCCTGAGCTATTTGAAAGTTGAAGCTGGCTTCATTAGGATGGCCATTAATTACTAGTATTCTTTGCATTTTTACGATTTGATTTATTATTGGAAACTGCCTTCGTATTTTCAGACTTGGGAGAGCTTTAAGATCCTCCGTATTTCGATTGAACAAGTACATCTTTATGGAAAATTGCATACTTAGTGCTGCAGTGATGCTAAGGTGAAGGACTTGGATATGCCAAATGGAAGGTAGCTAATTCAGAAATTTTCCACCTGCCTAATGAAAGCTCAGAATTGCAATGGATTGGATCAATCCATGTTTCGGTATTGTGTCGGACTCATCCCAACCCTTGCTTTGAAGATCTTGTTCAGGCTTTGTGGGTACTCAAACCCCAAGCCGAATGCAATCTGACTAATTGATTCTTTGCTTCCCACCAATTTTGTTTTAGCTTGGTCAATTGCATAGTCCTGGATTATGCTTTTGGCACTTTTGCCAGTTTTGGCCTTAATTAAATCTCCTAAATACGTAACAGAGAAGTTCATCTTAGAGGCGCATTCCCGGACAGTCAGCACACCATTTTCAAAGGGGGCATCTGAAGTATAGTATTCTCTGATGAGCCTGTTGAATTCTGATAGGGTGTCTTTGGTCAGAATGGACCTTGTGAAAAACTGTCGATCGTAATATCGACGGCTATATTTTAATAACATCTCAATATTAGCAATTATGATTTCTTGAGAGTGGCGATCTATATTTTGACTGTACTCTTCTTCGATCTTATTGACAATGGAAATCAAGGTCTTCTTCTCATTCTCAGACAAGTTCAAGGCTTCATGTGAATCGTACTCGAAGAAGGTGTATTGATCTATGTCCCTCCCCAGTGCACTTCGTCTAATGAGGTCTTTGTGAAACAAAAGTAGCCACCCCGAACCCCGTCTTCCCTCTCTTTTCTCACCTTCCTGCAAGGTCTGGCCAGGCTTCAAAAAGACCAAACTGCCTTCTTGAAAATCAAGGTGATGGTTGCCGTAGATACAGGCAATGTCGTCACCTTCCTTCATTAGAACCTGATAAAAGTCTATCACATATTTGACCTCCTTGCATACCTTGTCAATCATTTCTTCATCAAGTTGAATTAAGGAAACCAATGGATGTTTTGGCTTCTCTAATCCTAATACTTCATGAACCGTACTTATGGATGATAATTCTATAATCTGCCGCATTGCTTTTATTTTCAGTTATTTTCACCAACCTGGGAACAGACGCTCCACCACTTAACAAGCTTTTGTCTCCTATGTTTTGCTTGACCATTTTCTAATGGCATACGGCGACCTTGGGCCTTCCAACCTGGTAGGTCATTCTGAATGCTCTTCGCTAGCATTGAGCGCATTGTTCTTTTTATTTTAGCTTTCTTATTGGAAGCATACTACAAAGAACGGAAATGAAAGGAAGCTTTTCTTATCCAAAGTCCCTAATGGTTTATCCAAATTCCTGTTTCGTTGCTTGTTTTTGGAAGAAATGGTCTCCCTAAGACCAATGCTTTGCAAATTTTGTTATTGCGTGCTTGTGGCCAGGCTATCTTGCTAGAACTATAGCACGTTGGCCTTCAGCGATTGATCAACGGAGGCAGATGCCGTGTGAGGTTCAGCCAAAGGCCATTGAGAAGAATATGTTCAGAACCTGTATCCGACATTGAATTGACAGGCAAGATTCGCTTCGACCTTGTGAAACAGATTCTTTGATGCAAATTCGGTGTTAGAGATTTCCGTCTTTTTGCTGTATGTGAATGCGCCTGCAGTAATGTT
>CAZMYK010000621.1:0-3053 GCA_964570435.1 uncultured Saprospiraceae bacterium
GGGCTTAGAATCGATATCTTCGATAGCTTCACCGTTGGCATCTAGCACCGCTCCTATCTCTGCGTAGTTAACGAGCTCATCTCCCCTAGCTCCATCTGCCAGTACCAACTTAATAAAAAGCTCTTGTTCGGAACCTGGAGTGAGTGGCTGTCCTAACTGAGTGAAGGCGATACTTCCTTCCATTTCCCAACCTGCATTAGCATCTTCGTCGAAGATGTAACCGGTAGAAACATAGTCATTAATGATCACATCAGCAGGAGTCACACTTCCTTGGTTAATGACTGTGATCTTAAATATCACAGTATCTCCATACTTTGCTACTTCACTACCCACTAACTCCTTCTTCAATGCAAGATCAAGATCGCCAGCAGGACTAAATCCAATGTCAAGGGTATGATCTGAATCACCCCTTCCACCAGTCCTTAATTTTATACTTGGCTGACCCTCAAATGCAGCACATTCAGCCCCTGCAATTTGGGCGTCACTGTCATTCATGTCAGAATGCGTTCCAAATCCAACTTCCTTGTTCGTCAATGAATATGCTAGCCCACCAATTGTGAGTAGCCCTGATTCCTTGTTAAAAGCATCATCTAAAATGACCACATAGTAGTCAGATCCACTAGCTAGACCATCCATTTTTCCATCTTGATTGAGATCAACATTGGAAGAATTAAAATAATAGTTCCCATTCTCATCAGAGGTAGTCGCACCTACTTCTGAGCAATTGCTGTCATACAACTTTAGGGTGATATTTGGAAGGAAGGGCTCGCCCGCATCCTGGACTCCGTTGTCATTGCCATCAAGCCACAATAGATTTCCTATTTCAAGTGGCATACTACCACAAATACTCACCATGTCTCCTAAACCAGAAGCTTTACCAAACTGAGGGTCATTCGAATGTTCGTAGACAATTCCCACACCAAGCTTCTCGCCATTACTTGTGCTGTATTTGTGCAAACCTCCCGTATAAGAATCAAAATCTGGATCAAATACTGTAGCGACCACTGAACCGTCTCCAGGAACAACCATTACGCTACCTGTAGCAATTTCAGAATGATAAATTGGCCCTGAAATCCAATAGTCATATCCAAAAAATTCTCCACCTCCCGGTCCCTCGCCACTCTCTTGGCTAGGATGGCTCCCTGTCAAATCTCCAGCTTGCCCATTACTCTCTAATTCCCAGACTCCATTTGTGTTATGCACAAGTAAGATATCTGGGTGTTGATCGTCTAATCTGCCGTTGGTAAGTTCGTTAAAATACCTGTGAGAGATCCTATCACTAAGGGATAGGATCATATTGCCTTCATCTGTAATTGCGATATCTGTTAACCAATGCTGAGTTTCAAGCGAATTGGCCGGCTCATCTAACCAAAAACCCTTGGCATAATCGGTACTAAATATCAGTGAGAATTCTTCAGAATCTAAATCGAATTCAAATACTGTCACAGAAAGCTCTCCGTTTTCTTGAAGTTGTATACTAGTGCAAGTTACGCCAACATATAACTTAGTGCCGGACCTTGATAAAGCAAAAGCCTTATAGGTATCTCCTCCTTCGCAACCGGGACTAGGAATCTGAAAGGCCTTGGTAGATTGGACTTCTGGGTTTGAAGAAGAAAGACTAACAAGGGTATTATTGTATATGTTTATAACATAGAGTGTCTCACCATCCTCTGAGATTTCAAGGCCACCTAATCCAATCTTACCGGTTTGCGCTCCATATTCTGAAGCCATAGGATCACTTGTGATCGACCCAATTTCCTGACCTAAGTGATCCAATCTTGCATGCAAGTCACTTTCTCCAGTTTCAATATTGGTTGAAAAAATCGCACTATGCCCATGTTCAGTTAGTCCAGAATATTGCTTTATAAAGGAGGCCGAAAACAACTCCCTTGTGGCTTCCTTCCAAGTCAAACCCCAAACGGAGCCTGTATGCATCTTGCTTGCGTATTTGGCTACCGAGCTCCCAAGCGAAAAGTCATATTCTGTATAAACAAGTGTTTCGACACTGTCATTCACACCTTCTCCCCCCTGCACAAAACAGGTCAGCGCAAGATTGGCATTACTTTCACATACTTCCTCTAAATCTAAAAGTGCGAGGTCCACATTACAGCTAGGATTGGTTACAAACTGAACACTTGTTTCATTCTCTGCACTTCTTACTGCAGAAACGTAGGACGAACCATAAACAAATTCGATTCTATAGGAGGCGGCTTCTTCTAAGCCTTCGAATGCGTAAGATCCAAAAAAGTCTGTCATTTCCTGGTCAACAAGACCTCCTTGACTACTGAAGACCTTTACTAGGACGTTAGCCACACCATCACTTGTTCCGTCCTTAAGTACTTGGCCGGAAACATTATCACATTGTGCATTTAGTCCATTTAAGCTAAAGAATGGCAAAAGTACTATCGCAGCAACGTTCACAATTTTTTTCAGGGCAGAAAGTCTTGTTTCGTTTGATCTCATCATGTAAGTCATATAAATCGAGTCGTTTTAAAAAACCGTGTAGTTTTTTTTTCAAATACAGAAGGATTCTATATTATTCTCTTGAGACGTGTAGCGATAACAGTTTTAACTAAAGTCTTATTAGACTATTTACAAATATATAAACTATTTCTATATGAATGTTAAATATATTAGAAAAAACATATATATTTTTTTTATCTAATATATAGTGGCACGCAACTTGTATTATTTTCTATGGTCTTGTTGAAATTTTGAGTCTTACGTGAAAAGGTAATAACCTGTTGTATTTTCCGGCGACCTAGTTAGAATCATCTTTTATCAATAAGAGAAATGTCATAGAAAACACCATAATGATTGAATTCTGGATATCTTTAGCTTGTGAAGCAGCAATTGTTGATGAAAGCCGTTTCATACCTAACAAATTGAATGTAATGAGAAGGAACATAAGCTTATTGGCTCTTATTCTTTGCCTAGGCGGTTGTAGCTACTTTAATGATCCTGGATCTGAATTGATCCTCAATGTAGATAATGAGTTCGAAATTGACTTCGAAGAGCACCTGATACCGGACGGAAGAGAGCTAAAGTTCAAG
>CAZMYK010000622.1:0-3051 GCA_964570435.1 uncultured Saprospiraceae bacterium
CTACAGCCTAAGGCAGCCTGAGCTATTTCGCCTGCCATTGCTTCCTGAGCGAGATTCTGTCAACGTGGAAAAGGAAGAATCTAGAAGTCGGCTTTCTTCGGACGAGATTGAGAAACTAGATAGGGCACTAGAAGTCCTGATGGTAGATGAAAAAATCTACCTTGACGGTAGTCTTACCCTTGCAGGAATGGCTAGCCGATTATCCACAAGCCCGAATAACTTGTCTTGGCTATTGAATCAAATCCATGAATCTTCTTTCTATGAATATGTCAATGAGTACAGAATCAAGGAATTTGTAGACCGCTTGAGTCGAGGAGAGCACTTTCGATTTACCCTGTCTACGCTGTCAATGGACGTGGGTTTCAACTCCAAGTCTACCTTCAATAAGGCCTTTAAGTTTTTCATGAAGGATACTCCAAGTGCTTATATTAAGAATCTGGATATCCAGCAGTAGAAGGGCATTCTAAGTTGTGCGTTTGCATACAAAAATACCTTGGCAAGAACGAAGTCAGGTAGATTTACCTCCTCATCAAAAAAAATAATTTTACCATGCTAAGAATGTTAAATGTGGCTTGTAGTCCCACGCTGAACTGCTTAAGATTACTTCTTGTTATTGTGCTAAGTTTGTCTTGCACCAAAAGTGATCCTCCTAGTGAACCCATAATCCCTGAAGAACCTGAGATCCCTGACATGGAAATGACCAAGGTCGAAACCCTGCAGTCCAATTTTGCAGCCAACGGTGCCGTTAGCGTAGATGCAGACGGCAATGTCTATGTTTCAGAATATGGGATATTTGAGGGGACGGGAGGTAATGGAAGCCGTGTCTTTAAGCTCTCACCTAGTGGAGAAATACTAGAAACGATGGAAGGCCTTTCTGGACCAATGGGAACTAAAAAGGACAAAGCCGGGAATCTGTTTATTAACAACGACAACAATACACAGAGAGGGATTGTGGTCAAAGTAGCGCCGGACGGCACGAGGACAGATTTTGCAACGATCGCGGGATGGCCAAGCAGTATGGCCATAGATGCAGATGACAACCTATACATTACCAACTACAACGCAGCAAGTTTGCATCGCATCGCACCCGATGGGGCAGTCAGCCTGATCTCTAGTGACAGTCGACTAAATGGTTGTGTTGGGATTGACTTCGATTCCAATGGGAACCTCATTGTTGGTAATTTTTATACGGCACAAATACTGAGAGTGACCCTTGATGGAGTAGTGGAGGAGATTGCGACAATCCCAAACATTGTGGTCGAAGGATGGGGCCTCGGATACTTGACAGTTGTTGAGGACATCATCTATACCACAGGAATAGCAGTCAGCAAGTTATACAAGGTGGACTTAGAGGGTGACATCGAATGGTTCGCTGGTAACGGGGCCTCTAAATCCATCGATGGGGAATTGCTAGATGCTTCAATTAGCAATCCTAATGGTATTTCGTCGGATAAGGCGAATAAGATCCTTTACATCTCTGAGTATGGTCCAGGAGGAGGAGTACGTAAGATAGAATTGTAGGTTTTCATAATTACTTGGGTGGGAGGAGCAGAGTGAGGCTCCTCCTTTTTACTAAAACCTCTCAGCTTAGCGTTATGAAGTTGCTTGCTATGCTTTTCCTAGGAAGCAAAACTAAAACTCTTCTAGAATGCATGTCTGTCCTTCCTTCTTGCCTGCATTCTCACATGCAGATTCTGCGTCCCTTTTACTAAGGTTATACTCAGACTTTTCAGTAATGCTACCATCCTCCACCGATGTGCAGGTGCAGGTAAAATTTCGATTACAAGAGGATGCTAAGAAAACAAATCCAAGAACTGAAAACGTTAATACCTTCTTCATGACTTTATTGCTTGTAATTTTTTAGATTGATCCTCTAGAGCCTTCCAGATTCTCTTTACCTCGGTAATGACCTCGCTACCTTCGTAGGAACTAACATTGGTCATGAATATCCTGCCAATCCCGCTGTCCCTGTCAAAGTCAGTCAATACGATTAGTCCTAAATTCCCACCATTGTGTCCGATCTTGCGTTCTCTCACTTCCCACATCAAACCTCGATTGCTAGACCCCGTACCTACTTGACCATCCGGCAGCTGAGGGGTGAACATTTCTGCAAAGTCGTGGACATCTAGTCCTGCCCTTTGGCCCTTGCATGCTCTAATCATTACTTGCAGGTAAGTCGTAAGGTCAGATAGATTAGACACAAGTCCTCCAGCTGGGTAGATTAGTCCAGTAAAACGAGGGACGGGGTTTCCATTTTCGAGGTAGGAAGTTGCCACAAGCCCATCTCCTAGATCAAGATCCTTCAACCATCGGGTACGCTCTAACTGAAGCGGTGAAAGTATATTTTCAGTCACATAGTCATCAAACGAAGTTTCTGTAACTGTTTCAATAATTAGGGCAAGGAGTCCCGCTCCCAAATTACTGTACTTGTATTTTTCTCCTGGAGGTGCTTTCAGGAAGTACCGCTTTCTATATTTTGCTCCACCTGGATTAAGAAATTTGCTTAGATGCTTGGCCAAGCTAGTAGACTCATTCTTTTTCCATTTTTTCATTGTCCTGTAAGAGGCCTTGGATAGCATCCTCCTCTTTATCGATGAAGGTTGCCGAACAATGAAGCTCATATCTTCCGAATTGTAGTCATCGATGCTAGAAGTATGACTAGCAAGGTGTCTCACCGTTATTGATTCATTGGGGTGGTGTGGGTTGATTACATCGAAGGGAAGAATACTGTTGATAGGGCTGTCTAAGTCTAAACTTCCATTTTCAATGACCTGCATCAATGCAATTCCAATGAAGGTCTTGCTGACAGAAGCAATTGGAAGTTGTGTAAGAGGAGTAAAGGGCTTCTTCTGCTCGACATTTTCATATCCGAAACCGCCTTGGTAGAAAATAGAATCTTCTGAAAATAGGACGACAGAGTATCCAGGGAGCTGCGAACTCATAATCGCCTCCTCAAAGTCACTTTTTGCCACTTCTTGTGCAGTAGAGTAGAAGGCCGGTATCCAAACCCAAAAGAATATCAGCGCTAGTGTGCGACTTGATGCGTTCATG
>CAZMYK010000623.1:0-3045 GCA_964570435.1 uncultured Saprospiraceae bacterium
TGCATAAAAAATCGCGGTGTGTAAGCTCCAATAGGAATTAGAGCAAGATCGAAGGGCCCATACTTTTCTTTATCTTCCTGAAAATGAGACCCATAAGCTGTGTCACCTGCAAAGTAAATGGAAGCGCTACCCTTAATAATGTAACCTCCCCACAGGGTCTTTCTAGGGCTGAAAGCCCTGTTCGACCAGTGAATGGCTCGTGTAAATGTGATTTCGACTCCTTTGACCTTGTGTACATCATACCAGTCCATTTCAACAACCTTGTTCAATCTAAATTTCCTTAGAAAGTCCTTGTGACCAAGGCCTGCATAAATTACAGGATTGTCTCTTTTTTTCAGGCGTTTCAGAGTACCTATGTCTAGATGATCATAGTGGTCATGGCTAATAACCACTGCATCAATTCTAGGAAGTAGGTCGAATGGAATTCCCGGCTGTCTATGGCGCTTGGGACCGGCCCAGGAAATTGGACTTGCTCGCTTGCTATAGACGGGGTCCGTGAGGATGTTTACGCCATCCACCTGCATCAAGACCGTCGCGTGATTGATATGAAAGTAGCGCACCCTTCCTTCCTCAGAAAAGTCCTTCACCACTTCAGCATGAAGACCTTCCTCCTGCTCCTCCGTCCACTTGCTTCTTTTGTTCTTTCGATTGTACTTCATCAAGGCTCGAAAGTCACCCATTTCATTCCCTCCAGGGTTGGAAAACTTCTTTCCGTCAAAGTGATCACTAACTTCCCCCTTGTAGGTGGGTACTCTAAGAGTTGCACAAGAAATAGCGACGATTGCTACAATTACAATGACGATAATTAAAGATTGAGACATTTAGCTGACGATCAATTTGTATCCGATTCCATGAATATTCTTAATTTGAACATTAGGATCGCCGATTAGTTTTTTTCTTAGCTTAGAAATGAACATATCAAGGCTGCGACCTACCATTAATCCGTCTTCCTCCCATACTTGTTTTTGAAGTTCTTCTCGTTCGACTACCTCATTAAGACGGTCACTTAAGACGCGCAGTATCTTGCTTTCCTTGTAGGTTAGTGCTTCTACTTCACTGCCTTGCGCTAGTGACTGGCTATCGTAGTCAAAACGGTATGAACCGATGGGAGTGCCAACTTCTTCATTGCTCTCATAGACAATAGGGGAGCTAACTTTCTTGCGGAATAAGTAGAAACATAGAATGATAATTGGAATCAATATGACGAGCCACCAGAGTCCAGCTAAGGACAGCTCTTTTTCAAAGAATTTTATCTCGACCATATAGCAGGCTTCCTCCTGACTCCTTCCCATACAAGACACTGCGTCATTTCCTTTTGATGCAGATATGAAATAGGAAAATATTAGATTGGCGTCCTCGCAGGAGTGGATCTTTACCACATAGTCCGATTTATTCTGTAAGTCAATTTCTCTATTGATTATATTGATCAAGGAATCTGAAACGAAGGCAAAGTCAGTGTTGAATTCGATAAGGTAGTTTCTGTCACCCAGTTCCCTGATGGGTTTTATTGCTGACGTGGAGTCTTTCGCATAGCGCATGATTTCGTGGCCTATTTTCCGGACCAGGATGACTTCTTTCTCATAAGTGACTTCATCGATGCCCTTTGCCCACATAATATGTGAGGTGAAAAGGATCAGGCAAACAAAGATTATTCTCATGCGGCTAAATTACTTCAATCGATCTTATTTACGAAGGGCATATCTAGAATTTACATCTATTTACAAATGTTTAATTGGCATAAAGCACCCAGTAGACACTAATCAGGATTGCTATTCCTTCTAGAAAGTCTAATATTTTTGTTGTTATACTTGTGCCCTATTGCTAACCTGCAAATTCTTTGATGCAATTGGCTAGTAGGTCTGGCTTTTCCATTGGTACCAAGTGGCTAGCTTCAGGGATATTGATAAATTTCGCATTCTTGTGATTCTTCTTCCAACGCAACCAATTCTTATCATTGATGACATTACTTTCACCAGCTCGAATGCAAAGTGACCGAGTATTAAGTTTAGGAAACAGTCTGTATGGATTTTTCAAGGTGCAATAAATCTTTGACTCCCAAAACTTAGAGAACCTCAGTCTGTATTCTCCATTTTCATCCTCTTCCAAACCATGCTCCAAGTAGGCTCTTAGGGTAGCATCAGAAAACTTTGCGAATATTTTCTTTGGTCTTAGTAGTTGGAAGGCTTCTTCCCTGCTTGGCCATTTATGTCTGCGACTTAGAGCGATCTTGGAAGGAGGAACTAAGTTTTTGGATATACTGTAGGGCATGATTGCAAGAAGGGTGAAGAATATTTGATTTATGCAAGGTGGTTCGATGATGACCAATTTAGAAAAAAGGTCAGGTCGCTTGATTGCTGCCATCATTGTGATAGTAGATCCCAATGAATGACCCACACCGATAATGTTCTTCCATCCCATCTGATCGAATTGCGCTATCATGTCATCACGGAGTGGATCCCAGTTCGATACATCTTCTGGTTTTGCGCCTTCATGGAAGGGCCTCAAAAGAAATGAATGAACTTCAAAAGATTCTTTCAGTTCTTCGATCATTTCAGTATAGATGCCGGGATGAAAGGAATTCGCATGGGCTAGATGCAAAATAGGGCCACTTCCTCCCCAATTGATCATGTACTTATCTAGCATATCGAATCATGTTTACTGCTTCTAGTCTTGTGGTACCAGACTTACCTACTTTAGCAAGCAATCACAAATAAAGGGCTTATCTATAATACCTGCAAATGACATGGATCAATTAATCACCTAGGCAATCTCGCCAAACCCACTGATTACCAATAATAATACTACCTTTGCGCAAAAAAGGAGTACATTGGAAAGTTTCGAGGAAATAGGGTTAATACCGACGCTAGAAAGGGTGATTAAGGAAAGGGGCTTTACCGAGCCTTCTAAGATTCAATCAGGAGCGATACCAGTCTTACTAGAAAGCGATACAGACTTCATTGGTCTTGCGCAAACTGGCACGGGGAAGACTGCAGCTTTTGGACTTCCTATGTTGCAAAAGTTGGACCTTGGAGGCAAATTTACCCA
>CAZMYK010000624.1:0-3045 GCA_964570435.1 uncultured Saprospiraceae bacterium
TGATCCATCGCAGCTCGGTAGACGCTTAGACTTACCACAAATACAATCACGCATGCCATATCCATTCATGATTCGGTCTTTGTACTTTTCAATTCGTCGTGCACGAGTGTGGGCCTGCTTAGCACCAGAAAAATACAATAAGTAGCCCTTTTGTCTGCCGGGACTAAGCGCATTAAATTTGATTTCAAAATCTGCATCTGCAGCAAAACTGGCAGCCAACTCTACGGGTCTTGGATACTCAGAAAGGCCCTTGAAAGCTACCCTTAGACCTGACCTTTCGATGCTAATAGCTTCGCTGATGTAGTCTCCAATAATCTTCGCGTCTTGTTCAATTTCTTCAACTGAAGTGAATTTAAACATCCTACCCGATTGCGAATTTTCACCTGGAGAATATAATTTCCTGTGTGGGTCACTTAGCAGCGCGCCCTTGAAAAAACTCAAGGCACAGTATTCAGCAAATCCGCCAATGATTGCAATGTTTTTTTGCGAATTACAATAGCACGGAGACCTCCACTTGAAATCTTCGGTAAGGTCACATGACAATAATATGTCTCTTAGGACTTGGATCTCCGCCTTCCATTTATCTAGCTTTTCGATGTATGAACTGACACCTGGATTCACTCTTGACATTTAAGACTGAAGTTAAGAAAATCCGCTTATCTAGTCCATATCCTTTACCATTTCAAGCAATCGAATCATTTCAGCACGATAGCCAGCCTGATCTAAACCACGACCCTCTTTTGCAAGCGCAATCGTGTTCTCCCAATCCGTCTTCCCTAAGAATTCGGATTCTCTTAGCAACATACCAAACTGTACGATTGCGGCTGAGAATTTAAAATTTTCGCTTGTGTTTTCTGCAATCAAAGGAAGATTTTCTACCACCTTCTCTTCCAGAAAGCTCTTCCTTCCTTCAGCTTGCTTATAACGAATACCGACTGTCAGCAGGTCATTGTGCTGACTTGGCTTGACATCCTGGTACTTCAATTTTTTCTCCTTCCTCTTATTGTTTCTGGGAATAATTTCATAAAGCGCTGTAACTGTGTGACCGGCACCAATGTCTCCAGCATCCTTTGTATCATCCTCAAAATCTTCATTCTCAAGTAAGCGATTCTCATAGCCTATCAGTCTATATTTTGAGACTACCCTTGGGTTAAACTCCAATTGCAGTTTAACATCTTTAGCAATGGTGTGAAATGTCCCTCCGAACTCAGAAACTAAGACCTTTCGAGCTTCTAGCAGGTTGTCTATGTAGGCATAGTTTCCATTTCCGCGGTCTGCGATGGCTTCCATCTTTGAATCCTTGTAATTACCCATACCGAAGCCAAGTACGGAAATTGCCACTCCCTTCTGCCTGTGCTCCTTAATCATCCTCTTCATTGCTCCATCACTATGAGGTCCTATGTTAAAGTCCCCATCGGTAGCAAGGACGATTCTGTTATTACCATCTTGCATAAAATTCTTCACTGCCACCTCGTAGGCCAATTCTAAGCCCTCGCTTCCTGCTGTCCCACCGCCAGCTTCTAGTTGCTCAAGCGCCTCACGAATGAGGTCTTTTTCGTTGCCATGAGCGGAATCTAGAACCAGGCCGGAACTGCCGGCGTAGACTACCATGGAAACTCGATCCTCTTCTCTGAGTTGCTCGACTAGTAGACTAAGGGATGACTTAAGCAGGGGCAGTTTATTGTGGTCCGACATGGACCCTGAAACATCGATCAAGAACACAATATTAGAAGGTGGAAGTTCTTCAAGGGGGATCTTCCTTCCTTGCAAACCAACATGGAGCAGTAGGTTCTCTTCGTTCCAAGGGCAGGCTGCTAATTCAGTATTGATGCTGAAAGGTAGTTCACCAGAGGCTTCTTCGTAGTCATATTGAAAATAGTTCAACATCTCTTCCGTTCTCACAGCATCCGGAGGAGGAAGTTCACCATTGTTGAGATGTCTTCTCACGTTCGTGTAAGAGGCTACGTCAACATCAACAGAAAATGTCGAAAGTGGATTCATTGAAACCTTGCGAAATCTGTTTTCTGGCTGATGCGCATAGCTTTCACTATCCGTTGAAGTGCTTATTCCACTTACTCTAGCTGCCAACATAGACCTTATACCTATCCTTTTGTAGCCACTGACAACAACTTCTTCTAAGATTAGACTAGACGGTTCAAGCTGTACAAGAATAAGATCGTTAGATCCAAGAGAAACTTCTTGAGCGATATAGCCGATATAGGTTACAATCAAGACATCCGAAGAATCGGCTTCGATTGTAAAGCTGCCATCTATATCAGAAATGCATCCAATTTGACTGTTTTTAACTTGTATCGTAGCACCAATTAAAGGTAAACCTTCAGTATCAGTGACTGTGCCTGAAATGCTTTTTTGGGACTTCAAAGAAGTACAAAAGATAAGTAAAATTGCGAGGGAAAATGTTAGTGAGTAGTTCATAAGTGAGATTTTTAAGTTGACATTGAAACGTGCCAACTTTGGATTCTGTGATTTCTCCTAGAACAAACTCAACTGATTGTCATCCCCTTTTTTAGGCTTGCGACGGCTAATTCTTTCGGGATCATCAAAAACCGTTCTCCCCCCATACATCGGGGCTTCCCGCCTTTCTTTTTCGATCCACTCATCAAACTTTTTTTCATCGGGAATGATCTGTTCTTCGAGTGCCTTAGACATCTTGTGCAATTTCTTAAATGCTTCTTGCTTATCGGTCAATCCGATCTTAGCCCTGTCAACTGACTTATTCAAAAATTCGATGGTCTCATCATAAACTTTTGTAGGTACAGGAAAGGGGTGGCCATCTTTCCCTCCATGGGCAAATGAAAATCTTGCTGGATCCTTGAACCTAGAAGGCGTTCCGTGGATTACTTCACTAACCAAGACCAGGGATTGCAGCGTCCTTGGCCCTAAACCAGGAGTCAGCAGGAGTGATTCAAAGTCTTTTATATCGGTCTCGTGCGCAAGTGCGATGACTGCACCCAATCTTTTCAGGTCTACGTCCTTTGCGGTTACCTCATGATGCCCTGGGAGTACAATCTTAAGAATCTCCTT
>CAZMYK010000625.1:0-3043 GCA_964570435.1 uncultured Saprospiraceae bacterium
AGAGTGACATCTGTTCCACCATTGGGAAATTCACAATACTAATGCATACCTCAGGAACTTCTTTGATATTAAGCAGGGTATCCTTATCCTTCATTGTCCTTGCACTACGTACTGGTGAAAAAACCAAGATTGCGGGGTTCGCACCAAAGACATTGAAAAAACTAAAAGGGCTCAAGTTCACATTTCCGGCCTTGTCTATCGTACTTGCAAAGGCAATTGGTCTAGGAGCAACTGCGCTTGACAACAAGCCATAGGCGTTTGTTCCTTCGTCAGTAAAATCAAACTTTTTCTTCATGCTAACCAATAATTTTACCTCTGACCTTGCCAAAACCTACACGTACATCATCTTTTTCACAATAACCCCGCATCACCACATCATCCCCATCCTCCAGGAAGGTCCGAGTAGAACCATCATCTAGTGTTATGCTTCGTTTCCCTCCCTTGGAAATCTCCAATAAGGATCCGTACGAAGTCTCTTCCCTTCCACTAATTGTTCCGGAACCCAGCAAATCTCCGATTCGAAGATTGCAGCCATTTACGGTATGGTGGGCAAGTTGTTGTTCCATATTCCAATACATGTATTTGAAATTGGATCTACACACTACGGTCCGATTAAGACTCACTTCTAAATTGATATCAATATTCAAATCTCCTTCAAAATCTAGGTACTCCATAACCTCGGGCTCTTGTGACGGACCAGCTACTCTAAAACTCGAGAGTGCTTCCATGGTCACTACCCAGGGAGAAATGCTCGTAGCAAAATTCTTTCCCAAAAATGGCCCTAGAGGCACATATTCCCATTTTTGAATGTCTCTTGCAGACCAATCATTTAGCAAGACCATTCCAAAAATATGGTCACGTGCTTCCGTCGTCGAAACGGAGCTGCCAATTGCATTTTCCTTCCCAATGATGAAGCCTGTTTCTAATTCAAAGTCAAGTGCCTTAGTCTTTGAATAGAACGGAGTGCCAGCCGCTTTCGGTTTGATTTGCCCAGAGGGCCGCTTAATCTCGCTACCAGAAACCACGATGGATGAGGACCTCCCATGGTAGGCGACGGGCAAGTGCCTCCAGTTAGGCATCAAGGCCTTTTCTGGATCGCGATATAATTTGCCCACATTAGTTGCATGTTCTATACTAGAATAAAAGTCAGTGTAGTCCCCTACTTGGACAGGTAGATGCATTGTAGCTTTTTCCATCGGAAGGAGAAAATCATCAATATCGCTAGCTTCTTCGATCCTTCTTCTAACGTCGGATCTCACTTTCTTGCTTATCTTCTTGCCCAGAGCTATGAATGGATTCAGGTGTCCAGCCGAGATAGATTCGATGGTAACACCCTCATGCTTCGAACTTCTAACAGCTTGGGACAAATTATAAATTTGGTCTCCGACTGCAATTCCAATCTGCCTAGGGCCTCCCTGAACCGAAAACACGCCAAAAGGAAGGTTATGGATGGAAAAATCTGATTTTCTGTCAATTTCTAATGCCAAGCCTATTTTTATTTACCGCAAAAACAAAAGTAAGATAATAAAAGAACATTAGTTGCATATGCAATTAACTTGCTGGGAATTCATCAAAACTTAATTTACAAACTCCTTCTTCCAAAGCACAAGGCTAGTCTAGTTTTTTCATATCTTAGACAGATGAGGGCTACACAAGTGGGACTGGCTTTTAGTATACTGACTATCACCTTGTTGGCTACGCAATGTTCTATCTTCAGTCCAAGGGTAGACTATAATAAGGAAGTAAAGCCTATTCTCAATAAGAATTGTATTTCCTGCCATGGTGGAGTCAAGCAAAGTGGCGGCTTCTCGCTTCAGACTCGGAGTCTTGCGCTTTCTGAGACCCAATCAGGACAAGCGGCCATCCTACCAGGCTCGGCCAGCGAAAGTGAATTCATCCGAAGACTGAGTTTGGATGATCCCGAAGAACGCATGCCTTTGGGAGGGCCAGCCTTAAGCAAAAAAGAAGTAAAACTTTTGAAAAGATGGGTTAATCAAGGAGCAAAATGGGGACTGCACTGGGCTTACCGGCCGTTGTCATCTGATCCAGATGTTCTCACGATGGGTAGGGCAAGCAGTAGGAAGTATATCGACCAAGAAGTAAGAGACAGACTAGCAGCTGATGAGCTATCAATGAACCCCAAAGCTTCTGATCCAGAATTACTTAGAAGGGCTGCATTTGATATCATCGGAATGCCAGCACCAGAAAATCTACAAAAGAGTTTCCTTGAAGGCTCCATCAGTTATTCCGTTCTATTAGATAGCCTACTTTCACTTCCTCTGTTTGGAGAAAAATGGGCATCTATGTGGCTTGATATTGCTAGGTATGCAGATAGTAAGGGTTTCGAAAGGGATCCCTCAAGAAGCATATGGCGGTATCGAGACTATGTTATTCGCTCCTTCAATCAAGACAAGCCCTATGATCAATTCCTGATTGAGCAATTGGCTGGAGATATGCTAGAGAATCCAAGTACCGAGCAGCTGGTTGCTACCGGATTTCATCGAAATACAGCTACTAATGATGAAGGAGGCACCGATAATGAAGAGTATCGGGTGAAAGCGGTCATGGATAGAGTCAGTACGACATGGGAAGGCCTTCTCGGCACTACTATGGCATGCACCCAATGCCATGGACACCCATATGATCCATTTCCTCAGAAAGACTACTATCAATCCTATGCCTTCTTCAATAATACTCGAGATTCTGATACCGAAGAGGACTATCCTCGACTGAATTTTTTGGATTCTATTAGTACGGAAAAACTAAAGGAAGTAAGAAAATGGGTAAGTAATGTTGATGGAACCAAAAGAGCTGAAGAGGTAAGCGACTTTGTGAAGGTTGCCCAACCCATCATTTACTCAATTGAGACTGACGAACATCAGCAGGCTGCACTATATGATACTAAGTTCCTGGGACTAAGAAAAAATGGGTCTGCCAGAATCCCGGCTGTGGATTTTACTAATAAAGAGGCTGTATGGATTAATCTGAGAAGTAAGGGCGGACAACTTGACATTTATCTAGATAGTCTCAACGGCAGACAGAT
>CAZMYK010000626.1:0-3040 GCA_964570435.1 uncultured Saprospiraceae bacterium
TTACTATGTGTTGTATCCTGATCGCTCCTCAGCAATACAGGTTATACTTGACTCTGACCAAACCCTAGATCTTTCTATGGTCGACGGAGATGTAGCTAACACCATGGTGGTCAAGGGAAGCGAAGAAAATAAGCTATTCTACGAAACTTTAAAGCACGAGCAAGAGATGGCACCAGAGTTAACTCGGATTGCCCAGAAATTCGAGGGTTTGCAGAAGGATTCTCCTGAACAACTTGCAGCAGTGGCAGAACATAATAAATTGATGGAGGAGAAAATGGCCTACTTAGAATCAATGTTCAAAAAGGCTCCCCAATCTCTTTTTGCAGCCTTCAAGGAGGCTGGACAGAATCCGCATATTCCCTATGAATTTGACGATAATGGTAGTCTATCACAGTCCTACCTCAGTAAACTTAGAACGCTCTACTGGACCAATACAAATTTCGACGATGAGCGTCTAATGAGGACCCCAGTGATTTCTAATAAGCTGAAGAAATACTACGGTACTATGATGCCGCAGCAGCCTGATTCGCTCAAGAAGTATACGGACATTTTGGTAAATCAATGTCTTGATAATCAAGAATATTATAAGTACTTCGTGAACTGGGTGACCTTAGAATATGAACCAACAAAGACTACGTTGATGGATGCCGAGGCGATTTATGTGCATATGATAAGCAACTACTTCACTAAGGAAAGGGCCTTCTGGCAAGATACAGTGCAGACCTATGGACTCCAACTTAGGGCCTATGAAATGGGCAACAGTCTTATTGGACAAGAAGGGCCCAATGTTTCGGCCCAGGGAGTAGATGGCAAGACCTACTCTATCGCTGACATAAAAACCCCATACGTCATAGTTTATATGTGGAACCCTGATTGCGAGCATTGTGCGGTTCAAACACCACAATTGGTCGACTTATATAATCAACAAAGTTCGAAAGACTTTGAGGTCTACAGTATCGCTGTTAATACGGAAGATGCGAAGTGGAGGGATGCTGTGCAAAAGTATGCCATGCCTTGGATTAATGTTTTCGATTCCACTAACAAGGCAATCTATGCTACTTACTACGTGGACAACACTCCTGAGTTGTATATTCTTAATCCAGAACGAACGATTATAGGCAAGAATTTAAAGGCGAATCAAGTCATGACGATTATTGATAGAGATAAAGAAAAAAGGGGCTAGTCTACGATACGTTTAAGCATTAGTAGTCTGAATTCCACACCCTCATTCCCTTTGAAGTGATCGGCTTTGAGTATCAATCTTTGTGGCCCAGAGCGAAGTCTTATCTTGCCCATTTGCAGAGGCTTAAAGTCCTTCACAAGACTTACTTTTCTAGGGTAGACATCGTGTTCTGCCCCTCTCGCTGGAGGATGATTCTCCACTTCAATTATTTTGCTAACGGTGTCGCCTCCTTTGGTGTATAATCTAATTTCTGAGGCTACACTAGTAGGCGGACAGGTATGATAAACTTCCACCTGATAGTCACCCTCCTCAAGTACCGAAACATCCCAGTGTATTGAGTCACTAGTAGAATTCCAATTCTTGAGGTAGGAGCAATTGGGCCACCTGTTACTACGTTCGATCCCGCTAGAAAACTGTGCATCTCTAGCAGGAAGTTGTGTATATAAATGGTCTCGATGCCCAACAGTAAATGGTCTCTCGTCCTCTTTCGGAAGCTCGCCCGCAACCTCACGCATCCACTTGGCCTGCTTTTCTAGTAGTCTACGATGCTCAGACAGATGCTTATGTCGAACGTCAGTTTTCTGGCCAGGATCCTCTTGCATGTCAAATAGAGCTCCCACGTCATCAAGGCGAAAACGTTGTGTTCTCAACGAAACGCGGCCCTTCCAATAGTTATAAATAATTCGATCTTGCGAAGTATAATTCCCTTCTAGCAGTGGCATACCATCCAGTTTTTTCTTGGCCTCAAAATTGGACTTGGTTAAAGAAATAATACTCGGAAACAAGTCTACTGAACTAGCGATTTGTGAATTAACACTTCCTTCTTTAATATGGCCTTTCCATTTGACAATCAAAGGTGATCTAACCCCTCCTTCATCAGTAGATCCCTTCCGTCCTTTCATTCCATCATTCCACCTTACGCCATTGGGGCCATTATCCGACAAAAAGATAATGATGGTTTTTTCTTCAATCTTCAGCTTTTTAAGCTGCGAAACTATCCTGCCAATATTGTGGTCAATGTTTTCTACCATTGCTAGAGCAGCCTTAGTGAACAGTGTGTCTTCCTGCTCAGGCGTCCGATTCATCATTGCAAGGGGCTTCTCTACTTGCTGCTGCCAGTACTCTTCTGGCACTTGCATCGGCCCATGAGGTGTATTGTAAGGTAGGTAGAGGAAAAATGGTCTTCGTTTGTTCTTCTTCATAAAGGCAAGTGCATGGTCAGTTAGGTCGTCAGGCAGGTAGCCTTTTCCTTTGACAATTTCACCATTGTGCTCTAACATTGGGCTAAAGTAGTTGCCCCAATGACCTGAAGCAAAGCCATAAAAATCATCGAATCCTCGTGTATTTGGATGATAAGGCGCTTGCATTCCATTGTGCCACTTGCCATACGCTGCAGTGCGGTAGCCATTTTCCTTTAAAATTTCCGCTATTGTTGTTTCATCTAAATCAAGTCTTTCTCCACCAGCTGATGTGCTATAGACTCCTCCGCGAGGGCTGTACCTACCTGTTAGAATTTCCGCCCTTGTTGGTGAGCATACAGGAGTCACGAAGAACCTATCGAAGAATATACCTTCTTTTGCCAGTTGGTCGATGTTAGGAGTTTTAAGGTTGCTATTGCCAACAAAACTAAGATCACCCCAGCCTTGATCATCTGTCAGAATTAGTATCACATTGGGTGGCTTCTGCCCAGATAAAAAGATACAGATGATTAGGAAGCTAAGTGTTAGTCTAATTCTTAAGGACATACTTTATTTCTCTTAGTAAGGGTTCCATTCCATTAATTTTGATTTCATATGTGTTGCGCATGAGGAAGCCAATCTTACCCGCAGGCCATTCCTTTTTGTTGAACCATTCAAG
>CAZMYK010000627.1:0-3036 GCA_964570435.1 uncultured Saprospiraceae bacterium
GACGTTCAAGTTTAAGAAGAGGGCCGATCGAAAAAAAATCACTGCCCTTATTGACTATGAAGAGTTTTGTGCCGCAAAGGAAGAAACGTCTTCAACAGAATCGATTTCTCCTAAAGAGCTGGAAGAATGGAGGACTCAAGAGCGTGACTTTCAGCTTGTAGATGTGAGAGAATCCTACGAATATGAGATATCTAACATCAATGGTAAGCTATTTCCAAAGTCAAGGATCAAAGAATTCATAGGTCAGATAAAGAGAGATGTCCCGGTGGTAGTACATTGTAGAAGTGGACAGCGGAGTTCTGAGGTCATTAAGTTTTTAGAGAAGGAACATGATTTTGACAATTTGCTTAATTTAGATGGTGGAATTCTTAGATACATCGAAGAAGTAGATTCAAGTTTGACAGTTTACTAGGCAGAAAAATTAGATATGCGGCATCTCATTGGATTACTAATCATTTTCACATTCTCAGCATGCACTCCTACTAAGGTAGTCAAACCTAGTGTTGTGGTTGAAGAATTTAATACAGAAGATTGCATCAACAAGGTCATGCTCCTAGATTATACCAGTAATGGCAATTGCGGCTTCTTGTTTCAACTTGAAGATGGTACTAAGTTACTGCCAGCTACTATGCCTGAGTCCAGCGTGCCCTTTGTAGATCGTGACTTTGTTGTCATTGGATACAGGGCTTTTGATGAGGTGGAGACGCAGACAAATTCACAGTGTGGCATTGAAGATATGGTGGTAGAAGTCCTTTGTATAAAGCCCTATGTGGATCTTAACAGCAACATACCCCGAGTACATGACGATTGTAAATCGGTAAAGAATGTATTCACTAATTCGTGGATGCCTGAAATAGTGCAAGAACTCAAGCCACAAAAGATCAGTGAATATGAATATGCAGTTGGCTACCTTTACAATTTTGAAGTTTCAGAAGTAAGCCACCTCTACGATTGTCTAGGAAATAAGATGTGTTCATCTGACGATGGAGGTGATTGCAAATCACTAATCGAGACCCTGGGCAATGAAACCGTCATCCAAGTCTTTAAGTAGATGTGTGAGTCAAAATTCCTTATGCCTACTTTACGCTGATGATTCTTATGGCTTCTGATAAAATTCCTTATCCTTTATTCACGTTACTTTAGTATTCTCTTTTCAAAGCCCTCCTTATATGACCTCCCAATTGGAACCTTTTGCTCCTGTTCTAGGATCACTTGCGAAGTACTAAGTTTCACGATTTTGCGAAGATTTATCAAATAGGATTTATGAACTCTATGGAAGTCATGCAATGTGAGTTCGTCCTCCCACTTCCTCAAAGTTGCCGAGCTAAGAATTTTGTGGTCTGGGAGATGGATTTCAGTATAATCTCCATCAGACCTTATAAACAAGATTTTTGCGATTTCTAACTTCACATGCTCATGGCCTGTTTTGACATAGATGGTGTCCAAGGGCCCTTGCTTTTCTCCGTCCTTCGCAAGAGATTCAGCCCTTGAAATCGCTTTTACAAATCTCGTGAACGAGAAAGGTTTCAAGAGATAATCGCAGACATTGTAATCATAACTCTCAAGCGCAAAATCGGGAAAAGCGGTTGTTAAGATGACTAGTGGTGGTTGCTGCAGGGTCTTCAATAAGTCCATGCCAGAAAGCTTTGGGAGGTGGACATCTAGAAAGATCAGATCTACCTCTTCTTTGCGCAAAAATTCTAAACCAGCTAGGGCATCTGAGAAAGTACCTAAAAGCGTCAAAGCACCGTAGTCTTTGATGTACTTCTGCACGATCCTCTGAGCTGGCGGTTGGTCTTCTATGATTATGCACTTCATTTCCTTAGCTTAATTTCAAGATCAACATGAAATTCATCAGCCTTGATGCGGGTAGCTAATTGATGCCTTCCCGGATACAGTAGTTCCAATCTCTTGGAGACATTCTCAAGCCCAATCCCATGCGCCACTTGCTCAATCTGTTTCACTGCTAGGAATCGATTTTGACATGTAAACTTCAAATTGCCTGCCTCATCAACAGATAAATTAATCCGGATGTCAATACCATGCGAAAGACTTGAGAAGCTATGCTTGAAGGCATTTTCCACAAAAACAACTAGGATAAGTGGGGCTATTTGATATCGATTAAAATCTCCCTTCTTATCGAATCTAACCCTTCCTCGATCTTCCACTTGTAAGGTATTAAGACCTATAAAATTCTCTAACTGTGTTACCTCCTTTTCGAGAGATACGTAGTCATCCTTGCACTCATAAAGCATGTATCGCAGCAAGCCCGAAAGTTCGAGAATGATCTCCGGCGTCTTTTCAGACCCCTCAAGTGCATAGGAGTAGAGATTATTAAGGTTGTTAAATAGGAAGTGGGGATTAATCTGTGAACGAAGGAATTGCAATTCACTTTGTCGAACCGCATCCTTCAACTGCTCAACTTCTTTTTGCTTCGTGATGGCATCCCAGGCAAACTTTCCGCCAGATATCATAGTCACTATGGGTATCAAATCAAGAAAGGCCGATATTGCCATTACGGAATCCAATCTTCTAGGAAAGAAAATTCGCTCTAAGAACAATTCTTCTATAAATACTGAGGCCGTAAGACTAGCAATAATAACCAGCAGTAAGAACCAAAATTTCCTACTGCGATAGAAATAGGGTAAGGCAACATAGTTGATAAAGAATGCCGCTAGGGCATAATTAGCAAAGTAGGCATATTGAAAACCCATGAAGGAATCACCTCTTCTATCGTAGGCATAAAAAAGGAAGACGATTGCATTCAAGGCAATCTGGAAAATCAATTCTCGATTCCGAGTTTTCAACTTCATGACTTGCTAAGGTAATTCATTGCTAACGAGAAAGATAGAAACATTCTGTGAACAACGAAATTAAGGACATGAACAACAAGACAGTTTAAGTCGAGCAGATCAATCATTCTGACAGACTTTGCTCTTAGCTAGTCTTCTAGATTTTTTAACCACATACGTGCTTCGGAGGTGTACCAATTATTAGAAAAATTGAGGGCGTCTGCAATGTTTCGATAGTGTGCTT
>CAZMYK010000628.1:0-3012 GCA_964570435.1 uncultured Saprospiraceae bacterium
TAGGCATGATCATCTGACATGATGAAGATAATGTTGGGAGCTTGACTTGGACTTGCATCCTCTTCTTGTTCGTTGCCACAAGATATTAGAGTGCAAAGAAGGAAAATGGAAAAGTAGCGTAACATAGTTTAGAGTTTATCCTCCCTAAGATAGCTTTCTTGTGGGATAATACTAAACCCACTTCAAGCTTTCTCCATACAGTATAGCATCCGTGTGCTTAGTGCTAGATGGGGCATCGAAGCTCCTGCCTCATATATTAGCATATTGGCGCCATCTCCCATTTCAGCAAGCAAGTCATCCTGGTATTTTAGGATCCCTTCATAGACCTTGGTTTGGAATGAAAGCCACTTCGGGGTCTCACTGCGACTAATTAAGGACAAGCCAGAGGCTTCAAAGTAGGGTAATGGGTCTTGGGTTTTGAGGTCCCAATGTGTGAATACAAAACGTCCTCCAGGCTTTAAAACACGGCCAACTTCTTTGAGGGCAAATACCTTATCTGTGGCAGCCCATAAGGCATCAATACTAATCACATGGTCAACTAGGGCATCTTCCAAGGGGATGTTATAGAATTCCCCGACTGAAAAAAGGGCCTCCCGCTCCAGATCAAATCTTGAAGCAAATTCTCGTGCTTGGTCTATGGCTTCTGGTACAATATCAATACCTAGGTACTTTGCACCCGAACCCTCAGCGAGTTTAAACCCTGGGCCTCCCTTTCCGCAACCAATGTCTAAGAAGATGTCGCTTCCTTCCAGCTGTAGGAGGTCTGCTATCTTATTGAGATCGGTCTTGGTGAGATAGCCGTAGTGTTCTAAGCCGCTAGGATATTCGCTTCCAAGGGCCTCAGACCATATTTTCTCCATCCATTGGCTCCTGCCTGGGAAGGAGTAATAGGACTTGTAGTAATCTTTGTTGATGTTTGCCTCAGACAATAGTAGTACGTTTACTTAGAAAATTTCAAGAAGTCCATTCCCATTAATGTTAAGGGTAAATCCCGAGTTAAGTATGAGGCTGCCAAATTCTTGCTTACTTAGACTGCCTGATAATTCAGTGCGGCTACCAGAATTCATGACGATCCTACCACCTTCATCAGTGCTAACGACAGCATTTTCAGTGATGATAAGGACTCCATTGTTATTGAAAGTGCCAACTTCAAGGAAGGATAAACTGGTGAAATTATTAACGTCGCCAATTGTGATAACGCCATTGTTGGTCAAGATTCCGCTTGTGCTAATCACAGCTTGATTTCGAATTTCAACCGAATCCAATGCTGCGATGGTGCATGAGGATGCACTTATGCAGGGACTTAGCCCTCCCTGCCAATTCATGTCATCAGCAATCAAGGCAGAGTTCGTTCCTAGAAATACATACTTAGTTTGGGCTGAAAGGTGGCCAAGGCATACCAGCGTAAGGCATGCCATTGTAATTATTTTCTTCATTGTAAGTACATTAATATTCACATAAGTTAGCAAAATAATCTCTTCTTGGAAAGTACTGGCGTTAAAAATCAGCCCGAAATTGATAGAGAATTCGTACCTTAATTACGCTAAATAGGTCACTAAGTAATATGAAATTATGAATCCAATACTTAAGAATATCATCGCGGTTGTTGTAGGCTGGCTTGCTGGAAGCCTAATCAATATGGGACTTGTTCAGGCGGGAAGTAAGATTCTGCCAATAGAGGGAGTTGATCCAACAGACATGGAAGCGCTCGCTGCAGTAATGCCTACAATGGGCCCCGAACACTTTATTTTCCCCTTTCTTGGCCATGCCTTAGGCACCTTAGTTGGGGCCTATGTTTGTGCAAAATTGGCTGCCAACCATAAGATGAAATTTGCCTTTGGAATGGGTGTGCTTTTCCTCCTAGGAGGAATTGCAGTAAACTACATGCTACCCGGGCCTAATTGGTTTGCGGCAGTTGATATTCTGCTGGCCTACCTACCTATGGCTTTTATTGGCGGAAAGTTGGGGTCAAAGTAGGTCATGCGCTGGCTTCGCAGATTTAACTGATCTGTTCTTCCGTGACTTTTCAATTGAGCAAATTTACGCTTTAAAGTTTCTTTGTGGATTTGTATTCCTCGAGAATTTGTATTTTTTCTTCCAATCGCTGCAAGAGAAGTGCTTCATTAGTCAGAACGTCTGTACACAAAAGATCAACGCTACCTACAATATCAAGGACCCTAGTTTCAGAGCTGGTCTGTAGGAATCTAGTAAGTAATGAATTTCCGAATTCCTTGTTTGATGTAATTTGTTTGTAGGCACTTGCAATTAGTTGAACGGTTTCAAATTCCAATTCTTGGAAGAGCCCATTGATTTTGGCTCCTTCATATGAGATGGTTTCGTATGCAGGCAAGCCTAGTCCGGTCCATTTTTCAATGTGCGTTATATGAAAATCCCTATTCCCATGTAACGTCGATCGAGATCTTCTTGCACCAAGGTCCTTGTTAGCTTTCTAAAATTGCTGCAAATGGTATCATGCTAGGTAATGGCCTCAGACAGGCTTTGGCTATTTGCTTTAAGCTCCTCAATGATGAAATTCACAGACTTAGCTGTATTCTTCTTAGTTCTTTGGTTCGACTTCCATTCACCGACATAGGTTCCTAGGAAAACGCCGAAGGCTACGATCAGGAGTTCGACGGAGTACTTTGAAATTTTTGCGCCTAGTTTTTTCATTTCTCTTTTGATCGCTTTGTCACTAAGATAAGACCTGCTTGATTAAAAATCTATTTATCGACTAGTTTGATAAGGATTTGCGCAGAATATGCGTCCAATTCTCATTCAGAATCTTTTCTACGTCATCCTGGCCATAGCCACGCTTTTTCAGAAGACTAGCTAGTTTCTGTAGGTCTGCGATACTTTCAATGTCCGACGGGCATTGTTCTTTTCCGAAGCCACCATCTAAGTCACTCCCTATTGCAATATGGTCTGAATTTCCTGCAAGCTGACAGATGTGGTCCATGTGGTCGATCATATCAAGGCCTTGACATCTAGACCGTTATTTTACGATTTCTAGCG
>CAZMYK010000629.1:0-3000 GCA_964570435.1 uncultured Saprospiraceae bacterium
GCTTGAAGCTTTATCATTGGGATCATATGAACATCTTATTATTTCTGAGAAAGAGCGACTTAGCAAGGAATTGGTGGGCCTGCCTATGATCATGAATATCCACCCAAGTGATGCTAACTTTCTTTTAGTAAGGTTCACCGATGCCGATCATTTCTATCACTTATTAAGGACTAAAGGCGTGGTGGTTCGTAATAGGAGTAGACAAGTTGCCTGTGAAGGTTGTCTAAGACTGACGATTGGAAGGGTGGAGGAAAATAACAAGCTACTTGAAATTTTGAAAACATGAGAAAGGTACTATTCCTCGACAGAGATGGCGTTCTTGCAGTAGAACCTCCCGATGACTACCAGTTGGACTCTTTGGAAAAACTAGTCTTTATGCCTGGTGTGCTCAGGTTTCTTCCTGCAATTTTGGAAAAGTTGGATTTCGAACTTGTGATGGTCACTAACCAAGACGGCTTAGGGACAGATTCGTTTGCTGAAGAAACTTTCTGGCCGGCACACAATAAGATTTTAGAGGCCCTTAGAAATGAAGGCATTGAGTTTGATGAAGTTTGTATCGATCGTACCTTCGAAGAGGAAGGAAAGGACACTAGGAAACCTGGGACTGGCATGCTTGGTAAGTACCTTGGTGGAGACTTTGACTTACAGGGGTCTTTCGTAGTAGGTGATCGACTTAGTGACATGGAATTAGCGAAGAACCTTGGCGCCACTGGCATCCTAATAAATAAAGAAATCGTAGAGAAAGGCGATTATAAATCTTGCCCTACTTGGAAGGATATACATGACTTTTTGCTACTGAAGGACAGATCTATAGAACACAGCAGAACAACAAAGGAGACTGACATTCATGTGACTCTTAATCTTGATGGTAGTGGAAAGGGTGTTTTTGACACTGGGCTTGGTTTCTTCGACCATATGTTGGAGCAAATTTCTAAGCATGGAGCCATGGACCTAGAAGTCAAAGTAGATGGCGACCTGCATGTCGACGAGCATCATAGTATAGAGGATACAGGAATAGCGCTTGGTGAGGTCTTCTCATTGGCAATCGGGGACAAATTAGGTGTAGAAAGATATGGGTATATGTTGCCGATGGACGACTGCCTCGCACAAGTTGCGATTGATTTCGGAGGGCGTCCGTGGATCGTCTGGGATGCAGAATTCAAAAGAGAGAAAGTCGGCGACATGCCAACGGAAATGTTCTTTCACTTCTTCAAGTCCTTTTCGGATGCATGCAAGTGCAATTTGAACATTAAGGCGGAAGGTAGTAATGAACACCATAAGATTGAAGCTATTTTCAAGGCCTTTGCCAGAGCTATTAGGAAGGCAGTTAAGCGGGATCCAGATTACATGGTCTTACCAAGCACTAAAGGAAGTTTATAATGAGTAAGGTAGTAATTATCGACTATGGAGCAGGGAATGTGCAATCTGTCAAGTTTGCCTTGGAAAGGTTGGGAGTCGCTGCAACTTTGTCTGCAGAAGCCGAGGTGATCCAATCAGCTGATAAGGTCATATTTCCTGGAGTTGGAGAGGCAAGAAGTGCAATGCAGGAGGTAAATGAAGCGGGTTTGGAAAAGCTAATTCCCAACCTGAAACAGCCGGTTTTAGGTATTTGCTTGGGAATGCAGCTGATGTGTGACTTTTCAGAAGAAAGGTCTACCAAGTGCCTAGGCATATTTGATGAATCAGTAAGCTTGTTCAAGATCGATGAGAAAGTGCCCCACATGGGTTGGAATAGTGTAGACCTATATTCTTCTAAACTACTTGCGGGAATAGAACAAGGATCAACTTTTTATTTCGTTCACAGTTACTATGTTCCTGAGAATGAATTCATGATTGGTAGGTGCACCTACGGTCATGACTTTGCTGCTATAATGGAACAAGACAATTTTTACGGCTGCCAATTTCATCCAGAAAAAAGTGGTCGGAATGGTGCGAAATTAATAGAAAATTTTCTGAAAATATGAGGATAATACCGGCCATTGATATTATAAATGGTAAGGCCGTTCGCTTAGAGAAGGGTGATTTTTTAAAGAAAAAGGTATACGCCGATGACCCAGTAGAAGTAGCTAAGATGTTTGAGGCTTCAGGCTTACAATATCTTCACCTTGTAGACTTAGATGGAGCCAAGGAAGGTAGGGTTGTCAATCAGGCCTTACTGGAAGCCATCAAGACTGAAACCGCTCTTACTGTCGACTTCGGAGGAGGTGTCCGGTCCTTAGGCGACGTTGAATCACTAAAAAATGCTGGAGCTGATCAAGTTAATATTGGCTCGCTTGCAGTGAAGAAACCTGATATGATTTCGGAGTTTGTAGAGCGTTTTGGTGCTGATTTTATTGTCCTTAGCCCGGATGTAAACGGAAGAAAGATAGCGATCCACGGATGGCAGGAAGAATCAGATATCGAAATTATAGACTTCATCCATCGTTTTGCTAAGGTGGGCATTTCCTACTTTGTATGTACTGACATTTCAAAGGATGGAATGCTTGCTGGTAGCTCGATAGACTTGTATCGAGATATTCTTCAACAAGAAAATGAAATCAAGCTAATCGCGAGCGGAGGGGTCGCTGATTTCGATGAATTGGGACGCTTAGATGAAATAGGAATAGAGGGAGTGATCATAGGTAAGGCCATATACGAGGGTCGAATTAGCTTGAAAGCTTTAGAACAATTCACAAGTAAATCTTCATTTGATGTTGACTAAGAGAATCGTACCATGCTTAGACATCAAGGACGGGAGGACTGTTAAAGGGGTCAATTTTTTGGACCTAATTGATGCAGGTGACCCTGTAGAACAAGCCAAGATCTATTCTCAAGAAGGTGCTGATGAACTCGTATTCCTAGACATTACAGCAACAGCAGATAAGCGGAAAACGATCGTGGATCTCGTTACTAAGGTGGCACGTCAGGTAGATATTCCTTTCACCGTTGGAGGTGGTATTTCGAGCATAGAAGATGCCTATGCCGCCCTTCAAGCGGGAGCCGACAAGGTCTGTATCAACT
>CAZMYK010000630.1:0-3000 GCA_964570435.1 uncultured Saprospiraceae bacterium
CTTCTAACCAAAACTCGATCACCATCTTGCAATTTAAAACTTTGAATCTCAACGGCAGCAATATCTATGTAACGTAATCCTTGCGGTGTCTTTCTAATAATCTGAAGTAAATCGGAATTCGCATTAGCCGTAAAACCGCCGGCAAGGGAGATCAAGTCTCCAAGAGCCTCTTGTGACTTCAACTCGTAAGTAAGACCCTTCCGCACAGCTCCAGAGATCTGCACTAATTTTTTTGAAACCGGAACCATTATAATATCACCTTCAGAAAGAGAGGCATTGGTAATTTCCGAAGGGTTTTTTAGATACGAGTAAAAGTCTAAGTTTTGGATTGTTCGATCACTCCTTATAAGTAAGATCTCTCTCAAACTCCCTATCCTAGTGGGCCCACCTGCAGCAATTAGGCCATTAAAGGCATTATTAATTGCAGAAATAGTATATCCGCCTGGGTTAGAAACTTCTCCTTGGATATTCACATTGACTGTCCGAGAATAACTAAGGGAAACATCAAACTCACCAGATGCAAACCTATAATAGCGGCTCAAGGTTTCAAATAACTTGTCTTTGGCGACAGCAAGGCTAAGACCTTTAAGAAAGATCCTTCTATTATTAACTTCAATGTACCCTTCATTGTCAATTTCATGGGAAAGTTCCTTTCGAGAAATGCCATATATTGATATGACCAACTTGTCACCTGCTCCAAGAATATAAGAACTAGGTGCCTTCACTTCCGTAGAAGTTTCGAAAACACTTAGAACCTTGTTCTTGAAAAAATCGTGGCCATAAATTCGAGATTCTGGCTCTCTTAAGTCCAATTCTTCGGCAATCACATCTTTTATTTCCTCCTTCACAATTTCTGTGGTGGCCATAGTGGGAACCTCAAGGAATTCTTCTTTGTCCTCAGATACGGTAGCCTGCTCCTCTTCAGTAATATCATTTCTTCTAGCTTCTAGTTCTGTGACCACACTTTCAATCTCCGCTAACTGCGATGGACTAAGGTTCTGTAAGTCTTCTATTTCAATTCCCTTCAGAGCAAGTTCACTAATCAGCTCTTCTTCAGAAATTCCTCGCTTTTCTAATTCAGCTCTTACTTGGGCCTCACTTACTGGAAGGCTTTGCGACCAGCTCGTGTTCGCAAGCAGTAAAGCGATTATGAAGAATAAGATTCTCACTTTCATTCTAGACTTTTTTAACTCAATACTTCTTTAAAATACTCAAAAGTAATGCCTAAGCCTTCCTTTCTGTCAACAATTGGTTTCCATCCAAGAATATTGCTAGCCTTGGTAATGTCAGGTCTTCTCTTTTTGGGGTCGTCTTTAGGCAATTCCAGATGGATCAACTTCGAACTACTTTCCGGCACATATTTGAGCACTTCTTCTGCGATTTCTTTAATGGTTATTTCGACGGGATTTCCAATATTCACAGGCAGGTGATAGTCACTCAATAGCAATCTATAGATACCATCTACCAAATCCGAAACAAAACAAAAAGACCTTGTCTGTGATCCATCGCCAAAAATGGTGATGTCCTCATTCTTGATGGCTTGCGAGAAAAATGCTGGAAGTGCTCTCCCATCATCTACTCGCATCCTAGGTCCATAGGTATTAAATATCCTCACAATTCTTGTTTCTAGCCCATGAAAATTATGGTAAGCCATAGTTATCGCCTCCTGAAAGCGCTTGGCCTCGTCATAAACTCCCCTAGGACCTATTGGATTAACGTTACCCCAATATTCCTCAGTTTGCGGATGTAAGAGGGGGTCGCCGTAGACTTCCGATGTGGAGGCTACTAGTATTCTTGCTCCCTTAGCCTTAGCCAGACCAAGCAAGTTATGAGTCCCAAGTGAACCTACCTTCAGAGTCTGAATAGGCATCTTAAGATAATCAATAGGGCTTGCCGGCGAAGCAAAATGTAATACATAATCAAGTTGCCCCGGCACGTGGACAAACTTTGAAACATCATGATGATAATATTCAAAATGTTGCAGTGGAAAAAGATGTTCTATATTGGTGAGCGAACCTGTCAACAAATTATCCATTCCTATTACATGGAAGCCTTCCTTTATAAAACGGTCACAGAGGTGGGAACCTAGAAAACCCGCAGCGCCCGTAATTAGAACTTTCTTCATCTATTTGTTCAAATATTAGAGCGCAAATATAAAATATTATCAGCAATGTCTAATTTCGCACTTATGGTTCCTCGGAGTTTTCTAGTCGTTGTGTTTACGTTGATCAGCATTTGTCTTTTTTCTCAGGACGATGGTATGCATAATATCAACTTACAATCCTCTTTTCTGTATGAATTTCCTGGAGGAGACCTAGTAAAAAGATATGGACAAATAAGCAAATTTGAGTTTAAGACTGAGTATCTATCTAATAGAAATTTTGCTTTCTACTTTAAGGCGGGAGTTCGTATCAATCAGAATGTGAAAGAAGACATTTTAGCTAGCACAAGGACGTCTGAAGGCTTTGTGATCGGTGTGAACGGATTCTATGCGGATGTATTTGGCAGGAAAAGAGGCTATGATCTTGGTCTAGGTTGGGATAAGCTAGTGGCTATCAAAAGTCAATTCCTTAGATTTGGAATTGCAGCGACCTACACCACTCATTGGATTAATTTTGTTGATGACTCGCGTTCGGTGCCTCAAATCGAAGGTCTTAGCGGCCATTTCTACGATCGCTTTGTAAGTGGTTTTGGAATTGAGGAAAATCTGCAGTTTCAATATAATACCAGCTCCAATCGAGCAGGCTTTTTGCTAGGGCTACAAATTGGGCAAGCATTCACAACCGAGCATCGCTACGAACTGCTAGGTGAAGATGCTAAAAAAATGAGACTCGATCTCTACTATGGTATTAAGTTGACCTACCTCCTTCCCCTTTACACCTTTAGCACAAAAAAAACAATCTATTACTAGGAACTACACCTTCCTTGAAATGTCACTTTTTAGTCTATCATTTACCTACCAAGACAGCTAGTCCTTAGCACCATAAATGCAGGAAAAAG
>CAZMYK010000631.1:0-2995 GCA_964570435.1 uncultured Saprospiraceae bacterium
ATGTCCATGCACATCAGTAAGTCGGAATCTTCTTCCTTGCGATTTGTGGGTGAATTTCTCGTGATCTATTCCTAGCAGATGGAGTAACGTGGCTTGGAAGTCATGGACGTGTACTGGATCACTTACTATATTGTAGCCAAATTCATCTGTTTGTCCAAATGTGATTCCTTTCTTTATGCCAGCTCCTGCCATGTAAATAGTAAAGCATCTTGGGTGGTGGTCTCTACCATAATTATCTTTAAAGAGTTTGCCTTGCGAATAGCTGCCCCTGCCAAATTCACCTCCCCAAATCACGAGTGTATCTTCAAGCATTCCACGTTGCTTCAAGTCTTTAATGAGGGCAGCGGAAGGTTGATCCACAGTCTTGGTCATCTTCCTAATTTGATTGGGGAGATTAGAATGAAAGTCCCAACCCATCTGATACAGCTGGATGAAGCGAACACCACTCTCAGCCAGTTTCCTCGCCTTTAGGCAATTATTGGCAAAGCTTCCAGGTACTCTCGACTCGCTACCATAAAGCTTGAATACGTGCTCGGGTTCCTTAGAGAGGTCTAAGACTTCTGGAACAGACATCTGCATCCTGAAGGCCATTTCATATTGAGAAATTCTAGAATTTATACCCTCATCGTGGGTCTTTTCATATTGCTTGCGATGTAGTTTTTCGAGATAGTTCAACATGTTTCGCCTGCTATCTCGAGTGATTCCCTTGGGGTCATTGAGATATAGCACAGGATTGTCGTCAGATCTGAACATTACGCCTTGGTGTTGGGAAGGTAGAAAGCCATTTCCCCATAGCTTAGCATAGAGAGGCTGCCCACCAGGTACTCCTCTAGACAACATTACTACGAAGGCAGGTAAGTTTTCGTTTTCACTACCTAGTCCATAGCTTAGCCAGGACCCAATACTGGGACGTCCTGCCTGCTGGGAACCAGTTTGGATAAAGGTAACAGCTGGATCATGATTGATTGCTTCTGTATGCATGGACTTGATGAAGCAGAGCTCATCTGCAATTTCCGAGTGGTAAGGAAGAAGGTCGCTCATCCAGGCTCCACTTTCACCATACTGTTGGAAGGAAAAATCTCCCATAGCAAGTGGAAAAGACCGCTGGTTGGAGGTCATTCCGGTAACGCGTTGCTGGCCTCGGATTGAAGCAGGTAATTCCTGTCCAAACATCTCTTTTAGTTTGGGTTTATTTTCGAACAACTCTAGTTGCGAAGGAGCTCCACTTTGAAAAAGGTAGATAACCCGCTTGACTTTTGGCTTGTGGTGGGGTAGGCTATTGCTGGGATCCAACAACCCTGTAAGATCTGTGCCGCCCATGATCGAAGCCAAGGCTGTTGAACCTAAGCTATAAAGGCTATTCTTTAGAAATGCCCTTCTATTCATCCTTGAAATGAGATCTTCGATTTCCTTCATTTGTTATCTTTTCATTGTAAATTCATCATAGTTGATAATCGAGGAAGCAACCATGGTTAAGGCTGCTACATCACTATTGATTACCTCGTCTTGGACTTGAGTATGACCTATTGCCAACAAGTCAGCGACTCTATCCTGGTCTTCGTGAAAGACCTTTTTCTCTGATTGATAAAGTTCAAGAAGTAATTCAACTTCTTCTAAACTTGCCCGCCTAGAAATCAGGGCTAAGAAAATTTGATTGATTTGATCTTCTAGACTGTCAAAATTCCTGTATGCATTAGCTGCAATAATCTTAGAAGCTTCCACATATTGAGGGTCATTCATCAGCACGAGAGATTGTAATGGAGTAGCTGTCTTCTGCCTTTTGACAGTGCAAGTATAACGGTCAGGTGCATCGAAATTAAGCATAGAAGGTGGGGGGGCTGAGCGCTTCCAGATCGTGTAGAGACTTCGTCGATAGAGGTCTGCGCCACTACCTTGCTTATAGGTGGTGGCATTTCGGGTGGCTAGGGCCTTCCAAAGTCCCTTAGGTTGATATGGGTATACACTGGGACCTCCAACTGAATCGACTAGTAGACCTGAAGCGGCAAGTGCCTGATCACGTATTACTTCTGCAGAGAGTCGGTGAGCAGGGAAGTGTGAAAGTTGGACATTAAGAGGATCATCTAATACTGCCTTTTCTGATGGTACAGAACTTTGTTGGTACGTTGCGGACATAAAGATCTGCTTCAGCAGCCACTTGTTATCATAGCCATTCTCAACAAATGAGGTAGCTAGATAATCTAAGAGACCAGGGTGACTAGGGAGACTACCTTGATTGCCAAAATCTTCTTGACTAGCGACTAGTCCTTTGCCAAAGATCATCGTCCATATCCTGTTGATGTGGACCCTGGCTGTAAGCGGGTTATCGGGAGCAATAGTCCATTCAGCCAATGAAAGTCTATCGTGTGACTTTATGCTGTCTAGACGACCTAGCTTACTCGGAGTATTGGGGTAAACTTGTTTTGTTGGAGCATCATATACACCACGATCGAGAATGTAGGTTGAACGAAGGTTACGTTTTTCATGCATGACCATGACCTCTGGCACATTTGTCGCAACTTCGTTTTCAACCCTTCTAAGCTCAGTAACTTTTTTTAATAGCTCATTGTAATTTGAATTCTTTCTACTCAAGAGGTAATATTTGGCCAATTCAGAATCTGTCGGTTCTATCTTATTTTCCGGTTGATGTAGTTTACGAATTTCAAGATGGGAAAGTTCGCGATCATAGACTTTGAATTCATCCATCATGATATTCTGAATTGACCTGTCCTTGTCCTTTCCGATAACTAAAGGTAGGTTAGACCAATTCGAATTATTTGCCCCATGAAGAACACTCTTCCTTAGAAAGTCAGCATGCAAAGTATGCTTTGGTATTGAACCATCAATATAGAACTTCAGTCCTTTAGCCTTGCTGCCTCCATCATAGGTCATTGCTATGTGAACCCATTTTCCAATTGGCAGCTTTTCAGTGGTCTGAAAGTCGATGGCATTATCTGGCCAAACATGAGCCATAATGAGATCTAGTTTGTTCTCTTTG
>CAZMYK010000632.1:0-2991 GCA_964570435.1 uncultured Saprospiraceae bacterium
TTTCCGATGCGGGCTTCGTTTCGAGATAAGAGGTGTGGATTTATCGCAGCCGTTGAACAAAACCTATGGTTTTTTCTAGATGCTCACTCCACAAAGTAACATTATGCTTCAATTGCACCCACCCATAGCTACAGTGAATACGGCTTCGCTAGAGATATCCATCATTGAACTGAGTTTTACTACAGGAGCGTTCAACTCTAAAACCTCACCGGGCATCACCTGAACAGCTCCATCTATAAAGATACTTTGCTCCGCATAAATAACACCACTCAATGGACTGTCATCCATTCCTAAAGTCAAGGTCAATGCACATCTTCCCTCATAAGCCCCAACATCTATTGTATTCTCGCGTATTCTTTGTTGACCTGCGATATCTACAGCTAGGAAATTCAAGCTATTATCACCCGCTTCTCTTAACGGACTATCCGCGGCTGGCACTAGACCGTCATCTTCCGTTCCAAGAATGTCATCTATCCCATCTGGGTCCAAGGCTTCTAGAAAAGGACTTGCAGTTAATGCTGTAAATCCTGCTTGCAAAAAGTTTTCAGAAAAGTTGTTGGCTCCTGTTATTGCACCACCAGATGCATTTCCAATATCTGTCCCATTATTGTACATTACACTATTATTAAGACTTGGCAAAGAGTTAAGAGCATTGTGTATGCCGCCATCGATTGTTGCTTGATTCCCATAAAAGGTAGTACTAGTAGTCATTGGTGAAGATCCATGATTAAATATTGCACCACCCAAACCGCTTGCATTAAGCGCGAAAACCGAATTAGTTTGCAATGGTGACGAATTATAGTTGCACATACCTCCTCCACTAATACTAGAAGAATTACCAATAAGCGCAGTATTAGTCACAATTGGCGAAGAGGAAAAATTGACCATCCCGCCTCCGCTACTGCTGGAAATACTTTCATTACTGTATTGGAGTGGGTCAACACCATCTGCATTACCTCCTTGAATAAGGAAGCCATCCAAAAGGCTAGCATTACTTAAATTAGCAGTTATCAACACATGGTGCGCATTTTCCGAATTGTTCGAAATGTTTAGATTAGGACCATTCCCAGTTATCACATCGTCAACATTAAAATCCCCACTTAAGATACTTGGATTGTTGTAATCCCGAACATCTGTACTTGAGTTATAACTGCCCTTGATAATCATATCACTATCTACATGAAAGGCGTTTTTTCTATCTTGTGCTGAGCTACCACTTTCATCTGGAGATTTTGTAGGAAAGTATGTGCCAGAAGCTACATGCACCTCGCTAACGTTAGGACAACTTGAAGTTAGGTCAATTGCAAATTGGAGGTCTGTCAGAGCATTTGTCCACGAGGAACCACTTACAAGACCGCCAGAAACACCAGCATCTACATATGCGATATCTTTCACGACTAAACTGGGGTTGAAAATTGTTAAGTTGAGCGTGACTATAGAATCACAACCATTAGCAGCCCCGCCTTCAATTATTATGGTAGGAGTATTCGTACTATTTGTGTAGGTAATTCCATCTACCCAGGTAAAGGTCTGACACTCCGTTACCGTATCGGTCCTAAGTGATGAGTACAATATTGTTAAGTCTAGCGTGATCACAGAGTCACAACCAGTAATATTCGTTAATATGTGCGTTGCGCTATTATTGCTCTCGTAATAAGTATTCCCATCCATCCATTCTAATGAATCACAAGCAACATGAATATCTATTCCCGTATTCTCTAGGGTTGGGACAATTGCATCAGTCACAGAAATATCGAAAATTCCACTTTGATCAGTAAAACTTCCATCTACTAACACCCAGTAGGTCACACCTGGGATCAAACAAGATACCTCCAGGTCTTCATCAAATGTAGAAGGATCATAACCACTGTTCTCTTCGATCAGTACTCCTGTACACATCCCGTTAGAAGAACCATAAACGGCCAATTCTAGGTCAATTGCATCTACTCCAATCGGTGGAGCTTGGTCGGTAGTTGCGGCAATATTCACATGCCCACTGCTAGGCGCAATAAAATTATACCAAACCCCCTTATTGTTGGTCCACTTGCTAGGATTTACCTCGCCCGTATTTCCTCCACAAAAATTGCTTTGAGAAAGGGGAAGTGTGCTCACTGTTCCACCGTTAGGTACTGCTCCTAAAGGTAGTGCATCGCATATTAGATCTGGTGCTTGAGGATGGGGATGGATTATCCCATTGTCAGAAAGTTGAAGTCCGAAATAACCTTCATCTCCCACTCCACTTATTAATCCTCTTTCTCCATCCACTAGTAGAAAATAGGTCGTATTGGGTTTTAGACAACCTGCTTCCATTGTTTCATCATAAGAAAAACCTAAACCATCATATTCATCGTATACAAGCGTTAAGTTACCATCACAGTTTCCATTACTACTTTCATAAATGGCTAGTTGTAAATCAATACGACTTCCGAAATTTTGGGGGTCTGATTTAGCCTCGAATTCGATGATGGTTCCCGGCTCACTAGCAGTAGTAAATTGGAACCAAACTCCTTGATCATTATTTCCTTGCCATGGTGAAGGCTCAGAAAAGTTATTGGCACAGAAGTTAGAATAGGAACTTAAGCTACTATTACCCAAATTACCTCCAGAATTAAGCATCCCTAGATCAATCGCATCACATATGAAATTATTGCCATTTCCTAGTGGAGAACCACTGGTAGTAATGGTAAAATCAACATGGCCCCAACTAGCGTTTATCCCATCGTTAGGTATGCTCAAAGTATGATTTGCTGGTGAGTCTGGCGTTGGCAATGGAAAAGACTGACAAATTTGCTCTGCACAGTCCGCTGATATGAAACACAGCGCACCATCATCCTCAAAGGCTGTAAAGCACACCAGGATTTCTGGAGATGAAGTTGAGCAAGTAAGTGTCTCTGCAAACTGAATATTAGGCGGATCCGTAAAGCAATTTCCTGCTTGAGGGTATGTAACTGGTCCTCGATTTTCTACATCAACTTGCCAATGAAGCTCAGG
>CAZMYK010000633.1:0-2986 GCA_964570435.1 uncultured Saprospiraceae bacterium
AGTCCTAATATATCGCATGTTTCGGCACAGCAAGATACCTGATCACCGCAGTCGCTGAGCACTGCATCTACCCCAGGCTTCATGGCCAGAAACAAAATCATAAGTGATAATATGACGGATACAACTTTCAAACTTTCACAAAGTTACATAAGTTTCAGCTGACTTGGGACATAAATTTCTAACGTTCGGAATCTATTAACAAAGAATCGGAAGCCTGCTGTTCCTAATTTGGGTACACTATTTCGCAAGATGATGAAACCTTTCGATCAGACCAAGTCACAGATCCTAGATTCTTTCGAAGTCGCTTACTTCTCCTTTGTAGTAGTACTTCAAACCTTCAACCCAATCATCCTGTATGGTATTAAAAACTACTTGTCCATCGAAGTGTCGATAAAAAAATGACTTATCGCCAGAAGGGAAGATGGGTAGTTTTGGGTACGGATGCAACTGTGCATATAGCTGTCCTCTTTCCAATGAAAACTCAAAAACCTCATCATTCTTCTTATTCACAAAAGTGCCTTCGAAGGACCTCATTTGTGTTTTTGACATTAGCTCAAAATAGTTAACACGATGCGTATTTGCTGATGAGTCCAAAGCGAGGTTGGCAAGCTCTTGACTGAGCAGGTAGGTCCCTTCATTCGACCCAAAGCTATTTGCAAGAGAAACCGTTGTCACTTTCTTGTCCAGGTAGATTCGAAAGAATGTACTACTTCCTGATTGCGAACCACCGTGCTGGATGACTCGACCGTGTTTTTCATTGCTAACAACGAAGTAACCTAGTCCATACGGATCGCCTTGCTTTTTCACAGTGGTATCGATCTTCATCATTTCAGCTAAGCTAGTGCTATCTATTAGGTCATTATTGATGATTGCATTACCAAATCTAAGCATGTCCTCAGCAGTTGATTGGATCCCACCTCCTGGATACTTAACACTAAGATCAGTATTAGGACTTTTGTAAAAGGACTTCTGAAAATTCAGATAAAGTGACGCCTTATTTTCGTAGGAGGTGTCATGATCTTCAATCGAAGTGTTCTTCATATTTGCAGGCTGCCAAATATTCTGATCCATGTAGTCCTGATAACTTAAGCCACTCACTTCTTCAATAATTGCTCCTAGAACGGTGTATCCATATGTACTGTAGAGGTAGCCAGAACCTGGCTCAAAGGCTAACTCTTCATCTTTGAACTTATCTAGCGCGTGCTTGCAATTATCGTATTGCTTGAAGGAAACTGCAGCTAAGGTAGACTTGTAATGTACAATGCCTGAAGTGTGCTTGAGTAGTTGCCTGATAGTAATGTCCCCTTTCTTGCTTATTGGAAATTCAGGAAGGTAGTCCTGTACAACATCGTCGAGATCGATTTTACCTTTTTCAAGCAATTGCATGATAGCAACAGCTGTAAAGGGCTTAGAAATGGAGGCCAGTCTGAAAACTGTATTCTTATCTGGCCTGGTCGCCCTTTTCTTATTGCTAAATCCAGCAGTGGCAAACCAATTGCCGCAGTCCTGCTTAGAAACTCCAGTGGAGACACCCATAAAATCTTTCAGAGCAATCCCATTGTTAAGGATACTGTCTGCCTTCATCTTGAAGATTTCCACATCAACTTCGTCACATGAAAAACGTCCTTGACTGATGCTAAAAGAATCTGGCACATCTGCAAGTGGGTTATTCTGATAAAATTCCGCCGCCCAAAATAATACGGCCCCTAGAAGGATAAGAAGGAAGATGATAAATCGAAGTAATTTTCGTCCTAAGCCACGGCTCTTTTGTTCCATGGATACTAAGCTAGTGAATTCCTGGTAGAAAGTCAGGAATCTGAGTATCGACAGGCTTAGGTCTTACTGAAAAAAGACCTGACTGCACCATCCACCTTCCTAGATGGCACAATCAGGATTCACGGTACAATACGACGTGAACTATGGTTCTATGAGGCATGCATTTAATCAACTAACAATTATACATGCTTGCAATAGCACTCTTAGATCTTAGTAAGTGTTTCTCCATGATCATGGCTTAGACTTTCTAAGCATTGACCAAATTAGTATTCAAACTACTCAAGAGATTGCTTAATAACCCAAAGTTATAGGTGTTCTCGCTAACTGACTATTACAAAACCGTCATATGCTATAAAATTTCCGACATTTGGAGGTCGGTTCAAATGAGGCAAGGTCGTGTTTATTGTTTGCTGATATTCTGCGTTAGTCGGTAGTATCCTATCATTACTAGGGTAAAGTGGAGGCATAATGGATAAATACCCTAAATGGAGATGGCTTCACATTAAGGCTAGCAGTATTCTTGCAAAATCCCATTTACGATCTCGCTGACTTCATCTGCATTGTCGACAATCATAAAGTGCCCACCATTCTCAACTTGTATCGCATCACCAAGCAATGGAATCAATCTGTCCCTTGTCCCATGAATTCTAAATACCCTATTGGGCACTTTTTCCAATTGCCACTTCAACATGGATTTGAGGGCCCATTTAATGAAGTTTGGGTCCGTATCTCTGATGATTGTCTTTAAAAGCAGGGTATTTCGTGCACTAAAGAGATATTTTTGCAAGAATGGTGGAGGCTTGATCATAGAAATGGGAAGAAGATTAAGAATGCCAGTCCTTCCCAGAGCTAAAAACTTCCTAGGAAGCTGCTCATGATTAGTGACAGAGGATATCAATATTAAAAATTCTGGTTCTACGATCTTTGAGATTTCCAAGGCTATGATTCCGCCAAAACTAACACCAATTAGTACAAACTTCTCTTCAATATCAATCTGTTCGGTTAATCTGGAGGCATATGATTCTAATCCTTCGCCTTGGATGGATTCAATCCAATTGATCACGTGGCTGGCTATTCTTAGATTCAAAAATTGAAAGACTCTTTCATCAGCACCTAGACCACCAATTTGGTAGACATTCATTTAAGGTGAATAATGGATAAAGGAATAAAATCAGATGGCGCTTATAAATTCATATACGAGCTAATTTTT
>CAZMYK010000634.1:0-2983 GCA_964570435.1 uncultured Saprospiraceae bacterium
CCGAATATTGACCTGTACTACATTAGCCCGATCGATAAGAAGCTAGCTTTGGAGAAATACCGAGAACGCAAAGAACTGCCTTTCCCAATGATCTCGAAGGAAGTTAATATCAACGATACCTTCGGAGCCTATGCCTTTCCGACCTTCTTCTTAGTAGAAGAAGATGGTCGTATTTCAAAGGTGATTCAGGGATACAAGAAAGAAGTGCAGGACTTGTTGTTCGACTGAAAGATCAATATAAAGTAAAAAAGGTGGCTTGACTTTTAAAGAGTACAATTTCATTCTGCTAAAAGATCTGCCGAAGGTAAATAATGTGTCTTTCAATGGAACAGATCTTGTGCAATCTGCCTTTAAAAGGGACAAGATGGAGAAAAGCTCGTAATCTAAAGTATAAGATTAAGGCTTCATCCTTTCGGCAATTGCAAAATGAAGTACATTCTTGTCAGCTGATCCGCTCGCAAATCCCCCCATATAATTATTGTGAGAAAACCTATGGATATCGTTCGTCGTGTTCTCAGGTCTAAGAGATCTGATACTTCCATCTCGCTTATCAATGAAAATATAATCATTAACTAGATTACTACTACTGGCAAGCGTATAAGTCACCAAGGCATAGTGTGTTTCGCTGTAGTCCTTTATCTTGAAATTAAAGTTGTTTCCAGTCACATTAGGAAACATTGCACCTATCTTTCCATAGCTATGGCAAGATCCATCTGTCTTTGTGATCATGTATTTGAACCTTATGCAATCAGAGGTACCAATGCTAAATAAGTTTCCATTCTCAAGCAGGATTCCGTCACTTAAGTCTGTTAAATCTTGAAGACCTTCCGTGCTGCCATAGTACCCAGGGGTTTCATCAAGTCTAAAATTTTTAAAATCAATATTTGCTTCATACGTTAGAACACTTTCACTATTCTCAGCATAATAAAAATAGTCAGGCAGCCATAGATCAGGTTTAAGTGAACTATTAAAGGTCTTCATATAAGCATGAACCTTACCATCAATACGAAGAACATTGTCTATGTAAAATTCATCACCCATCAAGAACTTATTCACTTTGATAGGAATTATCACCTCAAAGTCCTTTACTTGCGTGCCTTCCTTATCAAGTATAGTAAGGTAGCGCGCATTCTTAGGTGCTTCCTTGTTTTGCTTGCTTAAGCCTTCTGCTCCGCCTCCAAGTGCAAATTCTACGTAGTAGCCATCTAAGGCTCCTTCTTGATTACGAAGGATTCCAACATGGTGTGGCACGCAACCCCATTTAGTCTTGATGGCACTTCTTAAGACCTCCCCTTTTTCATAACTGTATATAAACACTTCAAACTCATAAAATTGATTCTTTTTACGTGTTTTGTCTTTCTTTATCCCTTTCCCCAAGACCAGTTGCGCCATTGTGTGACCGTCTACTTGCAGAATCTCATTGACATACTTTTCCCATTTGATTGATTTACTTTGTTCTATTGGTACAGGGATATTATTCTCCACCTTTTTCTTGTCAACATAGCTTGCAGACTGAAATTCATAGGGTGCGAAGTAGCCAGCAAGTCCACTTCCTTTTACATTTACACTATGAAGACTAGCATCTTGATCGATAACGTTACTAACATCCTTCTCTCGCAGATTTTTAATTGTAGCTGCCAGCTCTGGCATTGTATAATTATCCTTTTCATGCTTAACAATACCGTTCTTGTCGAAAACGAGGTGGTTCAAGTTTCCGTCTGCAGTACCGAATTTCAAATGCAAACCGTCACTATCTTCGTAAGTTGCAAAGGAAGTTGCAATTGCTGTTTCTAAAGTGATCGAATCCTGGATCTGGGCAGAACAATTGTTAGTTACTAGAGTAGAAAAAAATATTGTGAGCAGGCAAAGGACCGTTGAGGCGATTAATTTCATGATTTAAGTGTTTATGATTACCCTCTAAATTACATAATTTATTTGACCTAGTACGGTTTGGCTTGCAGATCAGGAGAGAAATATTCAAAATCTGTGCTAATAGCCTCCAAATTGGTCTCAGACTATCTATACAATACTGTTTTTCTAAGTTATAGGGATGAACGCTCTTAAGAGAAGTTCTGCTGAAGGGAGATGCTGCATTGCAAGGCAAAATCAGATTAAAGATTGCAAAGTCCTATCACAACCGATCGTTGCATTGGATCTTAATTAATAGGCCAACTTTGCAAATAGAAATGGACTTCCAGATTAAATAGAAGTCCTTTCAGATATTTTTATGCCAACTACTTTTGAAGTCTTAGCAACTATGTCTTCTGATCATTCAGCCTAGACTAGCAGTAAATTTACAAAGACTTACTCTGTCTCAATCCCTACGAGCTCTGGCCCTACTAGAACTCTTCCACAGTGCTCGCACGCGATAATCTTCTTAGAGTTTCCAATTTCGATGATTACCTGAGGTGGTATCCTGTTGAAACATCCACCACACGCTTCTCTAGCAACTACAGCAACTGCGATTCCGTTCTTATATCTGTGCCTGATTTTATCATATGACTTCAGTAGTCGATCCTCGATCTTCTTTCTAATCTTTTCTGCCTCCTTTTTCAACTTCGCCTCTTCCTTTTCCGTCTTGGCTATAATCTTTTCAAGTTCTACCTTCTTTATTTCGAGGTCCTTGTTTTTCCCATCTAACCTTAGTTTAGAAGCGTCTACAGTTTCTTGCTTCGCTTCCAACTTAACTGCTATCTCCTTGATCTTCTTTTGAGAAAGTAGAATCTCCAACCTTTGAAGCTCGATTTCCTTGTTTAGGGCATCATACTCCCTATTGTTCTTAACCGATTCCAACTGCTTCTCATACTTGGCGATCAGGGCCTCACTGTCCTTAATGTTGCCATTATGCCTTGAGATCTCATTCTCGAATTCTCCTATCGAACCTTCATTTCTAGAAATTCTCTTCTCAAGACCTGCAATTTCATCTTCTAGGTCACCTACCTCCATCGGTAAAGCACCCTTCAAAATCCCGATTTCATCCACC
>CAZMYK010000635.1:0-2982 GCA_964570435.1 uncultured Saprospiraceae bacterium
ATGCTCGGACCTATCCATTGTTCTACGATGATGTTGATTCAATAAGCACCTTGGCCGGTGATAATCTAATCTTCCATCAGAATTCGAAAAAGGCAATAGAGGGCTTCCATTCAAACGCTCGAGCAGATGAGTACTTTAAGAAAATAAACTAAGGTGGTAGTCAACAAATCGAAAAGAAGAATAATAGTCATGCTTTTAGCAATTTCAACATTAGGGGCAAAAAGTCAGAGTCGAGTCGATCAATATATTTGCCCACCATGTGATATGTCTTGCGATGATTTGATCTTCGAAGAAGATGGTGTATGTCCTCATTGCGGTATGAGTCTGATTATGAAGACAGAGGACTCCATGGTCAATATGTTAAGACTTCGAAGTGGAGCAGGAAATTTTCTAGTAGAAGGTGGCAAAGGAAAAGAAGAAAAGCCCGTCAAGGTTTTCTATTATCGCCCAGAGAAGTTAAGCGTTTCGACAAGGGTTCTGATGTTACTACCAGGTGCAGGAAGGAATGCCTATAGCTACAGAGACACTTGGATTGAATACGCAGAAAAACATAATCTTCTAGTCCTAGCACTTGAGTATTCCTTAGAGCACTATCCTGAATTTTGGAACTACAATCTAGCAGGTATGATAAAGGATGTTCAACTCAACAAAGATCGCACGGACATCCAAGAGTACAAAATTGTTACCGAGCCCTCTTTATGGCTGTTCGGAGATTTTGATCGAATCTTCGATCTTTGCAGAGATGAACTTCAGCTTGAAAGTGAATCGTATGACATGTTTGGACACTCTGCTGGTGGACAACTGCTTCACAGGTTGGCTATATTTCAGCAGGACTCCAAGGCTGAAAGAATTCTCGCAGCTAATTCTGGATGGTATACTTTAGTAAGTGAAGACAAGAATTTCCCTCTTGGTTTGAAACTTACTGACCAAGGCATCAGTATGGTTAATTTTAGCAAAGAGCTAGTTGTATTGTTAGGTCAACGAGACGATGCTAATGAAACCAGAGGGGAATTGCGACATACCTCTGCTTTGGATCAACAAGGTCTACATAGACTTGCTAGAGGTAAATATTTCTTTCGCCAATCCAAAAAAGAGGCTGAATCGCTTGGCCTCGAATTCAATTGGAAGTTAGAAATAATTCCGAGAGTCGGTCATGATTACCGAAGGATGAGTCGAGCGGCTGCTTCCTACTTATACGACTGAGAGAGGCAGGAAGGTGATCATTGAAATTAGAGATTGTCTATCGGTCTCTTTATTTGAATTCCAGCAGACAATTGGGCCCTGGTATATTTGATTACTATTGGAACATAGCCTATCTATGCGGCATGTCTGAAAAAATAACATCAATTGTTAGAGTTCTCATAATTTGTACCTGTTTATTGACTTGCATCCAAGTTCTAGACTCTCATGCAAATCAGTTGATGCGAACCGAAGAAGCCACAGTGAGGCCAGTCTATGATCTAGCATTTGAAGGTGACCTTGTGCTCGGCGATAGCACGCTTGAAGTAAATTCTGCTTTTATCCTTGAATTTGGTAGTAATAACTTTTCTGATCAACATTATGAATACTTTGTCACCCTAAGTGATGGCATTTATAATGGAGGTAGTGAGTTCCTAGGGGCTACCTATACGATTTCTATAGAGCTTTTAAGTATTGGTGCAGAATTCAACTATGGCGACTTTGAATCTTGCTTCTTCTGTGATAATAGCACTGCCTTTTCATACGTCGGGCACTTGTTTCTTGTGGAAGACACTAATGACGATGACATCTTAGATTTCAATGTTGATCCATTTACCAACGGTGAAAGTGGGAATGTCAAAATAACAAAGGACGATGATCTGACAAGTATAGAAATTGACTTCATGATGGATGACGGCAAAATTTTAAAAGGTTGTCATGTCGGTGACTTCCCAATCGACCCGACAATCTCGTCCTTAGAAGGACCAGTAGAAGCAGCAAATAGAAGAAGCATTAGAATATCACATAATCCGGTTGAAGGACTTCTAAGCTTTCATGTCATCGGTAATACAAGCGAAGGTCTGTATCTTAAAATTGTAAATACTAGTGGACAAGTGCTAAGGACCTTTTACTCAGCATCTTCGCAGCCGGAAATTGACCTTAGCGTGCTACCAAGGGGGGCGTACTTTCTGCAGGTTCTGATTGCTGATGGGACTCGACTTAGCGAGAAATTTATATTGAATTAGATTTCGAAAAAATCAAGTGTGGACTTGGCAATTGCTCATAGTCTCGGATCGAACCTTTCGAAGGTATCTCCCTTCTTTGTGAATGGGCCAAGATTGTCACTTCCCAACCATAGTCGGCCCTCCCGATCTTCATATATCGAAACCAGCAAGGCCTCCGTTTCTTCATAATGGACTGGAAAGTTACTTAGGTGCTCACCATCATAGTGCCAGACTCCTCCGGAATAGCTGGTCATCCACAAGTTTCCTTCCTGATCGACCAAGCCAGAATTGAAGTATGGAAGATCCCCAAGATCCAACCTTTCTGTCGAATCAATACCCTCAAACTTCCTATAAGTAGCAATGGAATCCTCTTGAAATATGCTATACTTACTTATAAAATTGCTAAGCCAAAAATAGCCATCCTTGTCTTGAAGCAAAGAGCGAACACCAGGAACACGCCCGTCTGGAAGCGTAGATAATTCCTTTTCGCCAAACCAAAGGAAGGATGCACCATCATACCTAAAGGCCCCTGCGGATACCGTACCAAGCCAAAGGTTCCCATCCTTGTCAATATCAATTCCATAAACAGAATAAGGGCTGTTGTTCATTCCTGCAAACGGAACACCGGTGACCCCTATCCCAAATGCTTGATCAAGATTCTGTCTCGGTAAGGCAAGTTCATTAAGAACCTTACCATCATAGCGGTAAACTTCACGAGGGTTGCCATTACAGTTAAACCACAGGTCTTGCGAATCTATCACCCAACGATCATTTGACGAAGAGTTCACGGGAATTGTAT
>CAZMYK010000636.1:0-2982 GCA_964570435.1 uncultured Saprospiraceae bacterium
CACAGGTCTAGATATTTCTACTGGAATGTTAGATGTTGCTCGAAAAAGATCTACAAAGTACGGCCTGGATCATAGAATAAATTTTCTTACTGGTGATGCTGAGAATCTGCCATTTGAGGATCATCGCTTTGATGCAGTTTCTGTTTCTTATGGGATTAGAAATTTTGGCGACCTAGAGAAAGGGCTTGGAGAAATTCTCCGAGTACTAAGACCGGACGGCAAGCTTATTATACTCGAAACTTCAGTACCTAAGTCAGCTCTAATGCGCTTTGGATACGGAATACACACCAAGTTATTTATTCCCCTAGTGGGAAGACTTTTTTCTAAGGACAAGCGGGCTTATTCCTACCTGTCTAATTCGGCCCATGTTTTTCCATATGGAGAAGAACTCAAGCAGATTTTGCTTGGTGTTGGATATTCAAGTGTAGAAGTGATGCCCCAAGCAGGAGGAATCTCCACGATCTATAAGGCACTGAAGTAAAGGGTTTTATCCATTTTGACATCGTGGCCCTCTCGAGGGACATTCTCTAGCACCTGGAACGGATATGCAATACCATATTGAAGTGCAGATCTATGTTCCGACAGAAATGCATCGTAGTATCCACCTCCATATCCTAGTCGGTAACCCTCCTTGTCAAAGGCAAGTCCTGGTACGATTATCAAATCGAATGCGCCTTGGTATATGTGAGGTGACCTAGGGTGTGTGGTTCCATAAAGGCCTTTTTCAACTTGCTCGATTTCAATCAGTTTTAAGTGCTTCAACCTGCGAGCTCTCAAGGTTTTTGGACAAATGACTTCCACCTGAAGTTGCAGTAATTCTCGCAATAATGGTAGGGTGTCGATTTCGCCCGGCATAGGAAGATAAGAGTGTACCACTTTGTATTTGTTACGTAATATTAGATCTAGAAGGGCCTTGCAAACCAATTGGTCGTACGTAGACTTTCGGATTGGGTCTAGGGATGCTCGAAGCTCTACCATTTCTTTCCTTACTTCTGTCTTTTTTTCTATCACGCAAACACTTCTTTGATAATGGTTTCTGCAATCACCTGATGACCATATCCGTTAGGATGGATGGGGTCTTTGTCGTAGGCCTTATCTACTTCCTTTCGAAGTGGGCTATAGATGTCAATTGTTTTTAAAATTACGTCATCCTTCAAACTCATGATGTAGCTCGAATACTCTTGCATAACTTCATCATAACCGCTATATGGTTCCTTCCATGAATAGGATTGTGGTGACTTGGTGGTGTGACTAGCTGCAGTGCTCGAGTCCAGACCAAAGGTAGGCGCGGATAGTAAGATCGTCTTGCATGACTTGAGCCTAGTAAATTGTAGAAATTGGTCCACACCAGTCTTATATGCCTTAAAATTTTCATTGCTAAATGGTTGGTAGATGGCATCATTAATTCCGTAGCAAAAGAACAATAGGCTAGCTTCGTCCTTCGCATAGGTTTCTTCTATTCGGTCAAAAAGCAATGGTCTTGGTGGCTCATGGACCTCTTCACTTAGGCCAGAAACAGTCTCACTATTCTTACCATAATTCAATAAACTTAAGCTCTTATAGTCGTCGTGATCTTTCAGGTAGTCATTTAAGATTTCGATGTATCTACCGTCGAAGGTGATACTATCTCCGAAGAAGGCAATCTTTTCTGAGCCCCTAATGAGTCGATCCTTTTGCTGCCGACTCGAACTAATTGAACAAGCTTGAAAAAGATAGCTACCCAGCACAGCTGTTGCACTTAAGTTCAAGAATTTTTTTCTCTTCATTCCCGAGAATTTAATCTTATCATAAAACAAATATAGAAATAGCGCTGAATCCGACAGCTGCTTCGCAAGAGCAATACTAGTTTCTTTTGCCTACTATCTCATTGATATGGTCCGGAAAAACTTCGAGCTTTTTGATGACGACGTCCTTGTAGTATATTCTTGCTCCTTCCGATTGTAGCTGGATTTTTCCACCATCCAAAGGAACCTTCTTGCCATCGATGAAACGGTGGGCATCCTTAAGTACATTGACCACCTTCCCGTTAACAATATGAACAGCATTACTACCGATGGTCATCAGTTCTACCTCATTCCATTCTCCATGCGGCTTCTCATTCTTCTCACTTCGGACATTCCTGTAATTGCCATAGTGAGAACCAAGACCTCGAGCTTCTCCCTTAGGGTCGAACTTATACTTAAGTTTGTCTTCGACAGGCTCCGTAATTGCCATTGCATTTGCACCAGCCAAGGCAAAGAGGTCACCAGTGTCGCCTTCTTGAATTTGAAGTTCAAGACACCTCATCCATACATTCCAAAATGCTCCATGGACACCAGTACAGTGATACAATAAACCGGCATCCCTAAGTTGGTCAAGTCGAGGTTCCCACTTCTTTTCACCCCACTTGTACTTTAACTTGAGGTGGTAGTTAGAATATTCTTGCTTGGAGGTCAGTCCACCATAGATTTCGCCAGATGCTAAGAGGGTAGTTGAATCTTCGACCGTAAACACATCAAGAGGATCATTGTTGAGTCCAAGCGGTGTACCAACATGAACATTTTCCGACTTTTCTACACCATCTAATTTTACGCTTGTATGTGGAACTCCGATAAATTTGTCCCACCTACTAAGACTAGGATCGATAAGATTTGTCCATTGCTCTGGGGCTTCTATGTTTTTAAGTCTTGAAGTCCATTTTAATCCCTCTTCTAGGTGTTGTAGAAAGTCCTCATTCTTATAAGTTTCTTTTGTGTGACCGAGTCCAGTATAGAAAATTCGACCACCTTCGAAGGTGTGATACCATGAGATAGGATGGTATGCATTCATTCGCTTTCCTTCATAGCTTGATTCATCTAGTTCCAGTATCACATTAACATAGGAAGCTGGGACATCTTTGAAATTGTACCACTCATCTACCTTCGTCCAGGTCTCTGACAAATGTTCCACTGCACTGTGTCTGCAATCCTTGTGTACCCGGATTGTTGCTTCTTGCGTCTTTGG
>CAZMYK010000637.1:0-2974 GCA_964570435.1 uncultured Saprospiraceae bacterium
GTAATGTTGCAAGACAACAAGTAGATAGCAAGTCCAAGGACGAGGTGGAGAGAAAGAAGGTCGCTGACCAATTGGAATCTATCTATTCAACTACAAAATCTCAGGTAGAAGCTAAACTAGCCGCGATTGACGGTAAGGTTAATTCCATGTTCGACTCAGCTGCAGAAACTGCGAAGGGTAACTTTGAAAACTACGTCGATACCAAGATGAGGGAGTACAAGGAAGCCAGGTACTCAGGTGCGATTGGAAAGGCTAGATGGGTTAAAGATGCCTTCCTAGGTCTTCCAGCTGAGGTAAATCAATTCTATGTACAGGGCCGTGACCTCTATGTGGACGAAATGGACAATGCAGTAGTGGCGATCGCAGACTTTGTGACAGCAGAGCTAAATGCTGCCAAACAACTAATAGCCGCTGGAAAAGATAAGATTAACAAGTTTGTTGATAACCTAGATCCAAATCTGCAGAAATTTGCCAAAGAAGCCGCAACGAGCATCGCTGCGAAATTCACTGCCTTAGAAGAAACGGTGGCCGCCAAGCAGACTGAGTTGATTGATAATCTTGCTCAAAAATATACGGACAACCTAGGTGAGATAGATACGAAGATCGATGAAATGATGGCGAGCAACCAAGGCATCATTCAGAAGGCAGTGGATAGTGTTACAAGCGTTATTGACACCATCAATAACATGCGTAACATGTTGACCAGTGTGATCAATGATGGGCTAGCTGTGATCAATGAGATTCTAAAGAATCCTATCCAGTTCTTATCGAACCTTATCAAAGGAGTCTCAGCAGGTTTCAATCAGTTCGCAAGCAACATTGCTTCACACCTACAAGACGGACTTTCTGGTTGGCTCTTTGGAACCCTTGGCGATGCGGGCGTAACCATTCCAGCATCATTTGACCTAGCTGGTATTCTTAGCATCATTACCCAGGTGGTGGGACTTACATGGAACTACATCAGGGCGAGGATTGTCAACTTCATAGGCGAGGAAAATATGGCCCGTTTAGAAACGACGGTTGAGATGTTCCAAGCTTTCAGAGAAGATGGCGTCCAAGGATTCAAGGATGCTGCAGCCGCGGAGGGAGCTGAAATGAAGGAGACGGTCATCGGTGAGATCAAGCAATTCGTCATCCAGGAAGTAGTCCAGAAGGGTATTATTTGGATTCTGAGCTTGTTTAATCCTGCGTCAGCCTTTGTTAAGGCTTGCATGGCTGTCTATGACATTGTAATGTTCTTCGTGAATAGGGGTGGGCAAATCATGGAGCTAGTTCAATCCTTCTTAGCCTCTATTTCTGCCGTGGTTTCTGGAAATGTAAGTGCGATGGCTGGGGCAATCGAAGGTACGCTTGCAAGGGCTCTACCACTGGCGATAGGATTCATGGCCAACCTGCTTGGACTAGGAGGACTTGCGGCCAAGGTGAAGGGCATTATCAAGAAGGCACAAGCGCCGGTCAACAAGGTAGTGGACAAGGTCGTGGGAACTGCGAAAACACTTGCTGGTAAGTTTACCGGTAAGGATGACGACGACAATGAAGATGAAGAAAAGGATGAAGCTTGGGATAAGGGAATCGAATCATTGATCAAGATTCAGACTTCGGCACAAAATAAAGGGAAGACGGAGAAAGAAATGGATAATGCTCTGAGTGGAATTAAGTCTACCCATGGTTTCGACCGCCTTACTAAGTCTGCAGAAGGGGTCTACTGGGAGGTGAAGGCTAAGAAGGGAAGCAAGAAAAAGACGCTTAACATCATTGCAGACTTTGAGGGACAAGATCCTGCAGACCAAGCGGCAGATCCAGAAGTGGAGGCAAGAGCGCAAGAAGGTTTCGCGGAATTGAGGGCTAAGGCTGCTAAGTATGATGGCGATGGAGCTACACTAGAAGAGGCCAAGAAGGTCGTTAGCGATGTGAAGAAGAAGCATACTGTATTTAAGATTTTAGAAGTTCACCAGGATGAGGATGATTGGGATGTAAGATTTAGTTATAATCCAGAAGGGGTGAAGGAGGATGCTATTGATAAGGAGGAGGATGAAACTATTTATCCTAAACATACCTTTATTGCAGATGAAGACAGTTTGACAGTTGCGGTAAGTGATGACAAGGAGAATATATATGTTAGAAACAATACTGATGGAATAAGAGATTTCTTAACGACATTAAAGAAGGACTATCCTGCAAAGATTGATAAAATAAAAGAGACAGAAGACTATATCGATAATCATGCTGAGCCAATTGTGAAGCAAATTGAAGATGGAGAGATGGAACAGGATCCACTTTTGCAACAACTTCTAGTTGAAATGGTAAAGATTTCAGAATTGGTAAGGAAGATAATAGGAACGAAGAAGTTGGACTTAGATGAGGCTAAAGAAAAATACAAGTTAGAAGGTGTCACTGGAACCTATGCAAGTATGCCAAAGCCCACAGGTGATGACTTTACTCCAGACCATATGCCTCAAGCTGCACTTTTTAAATCACTTTCTAAATTGAAAGAATTTAAAAATAATGCTGATATGCAAAATAGGGCTAGCGGAGCACATGCTGCTGGTGCATATGCAATAAATATTCAAAGTTCTAGACATGCAGCTGGAAGAACATATGGTAATTCCGCGTTGAAAACTGCTTTTTTACAAAAATATGCTGCCGAAAGGAGTGCTATAGATGCTGACGATACAATTCAAAATAAAGATGCTGCAAAAAGAAATGTTGCAGTTGACATGTTATTTGATGAACTTAGACTTGATGTCGCAGCTATGAGAGCAGTTTATAATTTTAGTACTTCACACGCTGTTTGGGCTGATCTTGATGACTTTGTTGATGCAGAAGACAAAGTGACGTTAGCAAATGAGATTGTTGGCAGAGTAAAGTCTGGCCTATCCCAAATTGCTAATCAACCTAAGGATACCTTAAAATCATAGAACATGAATAAGATGGTTATAGAATTTGGTGACGAAGTCCCAAAGATTCTTGTTGA
>CAZMYK010000638.1:0-2970 GCA_964570435.1 uncultured Saprospiraceae bacterium
ATGTGGATCTTCGGCTGGATCAGGAGTAGCTGTCGCTGCAAATCTTTGTGTAATCGCTATTGGAACAGAAACCAATGGATCCATCGTGTGCCCATCAACTAATAATGGCATCGTAGGAATCAAACCTACGGTAGGATTGATAAGTCGGACGGGAATTGTACCCATTTCCCACACCCAAGATACCGGAGGCCCCATGGCAAGGTCGCTTCGTGATGCGGTTATTGCACTAGGAACTATGACCTCAGTAGATTCTGATGATCCAGCTACTAGCGCTGGAGGAAGGATGGCTGAGACCGACTATACACGATTCCTCAAAGCAGGTGGTATCAAGGGAAAGAAACTCGGTTACTATAAGGAACCACTTGAGGGAGATACATCTGCCTTGACAGGTATAATGGAAGAAGCCATAAAGGACTTAGAAAAGGCAGGAGCTGAAGTGGTGAAAATCGATCGCTTGATCCATGAAAGGACCGAAGCCAACTCTTTCACGGTCTTACTTTATGAGTTCAAAGACGGGCTTAACAAGTACTTTGAGAAATTGGGTCCAGAGGCGCCCGTCAAGAGTCTAGAAGAACTCATCGAAGTCACCTTTGCTGATTCAATAGAAATGCAGTTTGACCACGAACTGCTTAAGACCTCCCAGGCGATGGGAAGTTTAGAAGACGAAGCCTATAAAATAGCCTTAGATTCTATGTTATTGACCAGTAGGAAGGACGGCATAGACAAGGTGATGAAGGAAAATAAGCTCGATGCGATCATTGCACCTACTGGAGGACCAGCATGGTTAACGGACCATGTGAATGGAGATGCTTACGACATCTACAGCAGCTCTCCAGCAGCGATTTCGGGCTACCCCAATATCACTGTTCCAATGGGTTTCATAGGTGAATTGCCAGTGGGAATTTCCTTTTTTGGCAGCCCTTGGACGGAGGGAAAGCTAATAGAAATAGCCTACGACTATGAGCAAATAACGAAAAAGAGAAAGTCACCACGCTACCTAGATTAAGTATGTTCTTCAAGTTCAAGGATGAATTTAAGGAAGAGGATCTGCCTTCGAAGTTCACCTTCCCATTCTACTATGTGCCCCACCCTATTGCTATTCAAGCTGCTGAGGAAGTACAAGGCTACCTAGAACGTCAGGATGACTTCGTGCACAATTTTGGATTGGATCCTGAAGCCAAAGGAATTGTGATCGGAAAGATGTTTGGAGTTCTCGTGGTGAGAAACCAAGAAGGAGAACTGGGCTACCTTAGGGCTTTTAGCGGCAAACTTGCTGATAGCAATGAACACACGGGCTTTGTCCCACCTGTGTTTGACGTCCTATATTCCAAGGGTTTCTATAAGAAGGAAGAAGCCGTTGTGAGCTCCTTAAACGCGGAGGTTGAATCCTTAGAAGCTTCTGAAGAATATCTTGCTGCCAAGAAGACATATCATGGCCTACAACGAGAAGGAGAAGAAAAAATTAAGGCCATGAAGGTCTCAAACAAGGAGGGAAAGAAAAAGCGAAAGGAACTCCGAACCGAAGGCGCACTAGAATTAGGTCAAGAAGAATACAAGGCTTTAGTGGAACGGCTAAGGGAAGAAAGTATCAAAAGCAATTACAGGCTGCGGGATCTTATCAAATATTGGGACCACAGAATCGGTGAAGCAAGGACAGCCTTCCTTAAGATCGAGGACAAGATCATAGGGTTAAAGAAAGAAAGGAGGGAGCGTTCATCTGCCTTGCAAGATCAAATATTCTCTCGCTACACCTTTCTCAATTCCCATCAAGAGAATAAATCTCTTTTGGATCTATTCATGGACTCGCCCAACAAGCGACCACCAGCCGGAGCAGGAGAATGTGCGGCCCCTAAGCTCCTCCAGTACGCCTTTCTGAATCACCTTCAACCCCTTGCTCTCGCAGAATTTTGGTGGGGTGAATCCCCTCCTGGGGAAGTTCGTCGTCATGGCAATTTCTATCCTGCTTGTCAAGGTAAGTGCAAGCCCATCTTGACCCACATGTTGTCAAGTACGGACACAGATGAGGATCCCCTACTCATCAACCCAGGTGCTGAGCTGAAGATCCAAGTCGTGTATGAAGATGAGCATGTGGCGGTGGTAAATAAGCCACCAGAGTTCTTGTCCGTTCCTGGTCGGTACATTAAGGATTCTGTCCAAAATCGAATGAAGGTCAAATTTCCAGATGCTACAGGTCCCTTAGTTGTTCATCGTCTAGATATGTCCACCTCGGGTCTCCTCCTTATTGCTAAGTCAATAGAAGTATACAAGCTTCTACAGCGCCAATTTTCAGAACGCAAGGTCTACAAGCGTTATGTGGCCTTATTGGAAGGCGAGCTGCCTGGTCATAAGGGCGAGATCAACCTACCGCTTCGCCTTGACTTCGATGATCGGCCGAGACAAATGGTTTGTGAAGCAAATGGCAAGGCTGCCAAGACACATTGGGAATTGGTCCACTTTCAAGATGGAATTAGCAGGGTAAATCTGTTTCCGAAGACTGGTAGGACACACCAACTAAGGGTTCATGCTGCCCACGTGCGTGGTCTAAATGCTCCCATCCTTGGTGATGATCTCTATGGCAAGGTCCAAGACCGCCTCCACCTGCATGCAGAGGAGTTAAGGTTCTGGCACCCTGTTCTGAAAAAGGAGATTTGCATTGTGGAAGATGCCAGTTTCTAATTTCCATAGTCTTTGCATTCTACTGAATCTGACATTTTCTTGTTGAAAGAAGTAGATAATTCTCAAAGATTAGCAAAAAAGTCTTATTCTTCGGTCATGAAATACCTAAGTACTTTTCTTACCATTGCCTTGCTTTTCTCGTGTTCCACCACGAAAAAAATTGCAAGTCCAGTAATATCTGACAGCAAGCTCGGCGCTGGATCTAGCGGGATGGCCCAAGTAAGTGAAAACTCCTACTTGGCTGTCTATGATCTAAAGAGCTTTGAAGAGGGCTTTCGGCTGGGTTTGATCAGG
>CAZMYK010000639.1:0-2968 GCA_964570435.1 uncultured Saprospiraceae bacterium
TGCTGAACCAACTACCCTCTTATCTACATTTTTACAAGAAAAGACAAGAAAGCTGATGCTTAATATTCCGATGAATTTTTTCATTATTACTTTGATTTTATATTTTCAAATCCGACGCTCGGCAATTTCTTCGATGACATTAATTGCTTGCTTGCAATTTGCTTCAACCTCCGTACTCCCTAAAGTAGCGTTTAATTTCCAAGTGTAATAGATGCTTCTCAAATAATCTAGTCCGAGTAAGCTGAAAAGTCCCAAAGAAGGAAGGAGAAAAAGCAGAAAGGCCCACCATCGATAAAAAATTAGAAGCAGAAGAAAGCTTATTACGAAAAAAATAAGATAGGCTCCCAAGGAAGCTGCAATGACAATAGGCGCATAGAACTCCACCTGCCTAACATACTTATTTCTGATAAACACCCCTAGCAGAACTGGAAGCGCATTCATAAGTAAGATCAGACCGACAGGAATTATAAGTACGATTGCAAGTAAATAGTGCAAGCCATTGAACTTTCGTTGGGGTTGTGACACGTCTTGGTATTTGGAAATGTTTATTTCATGTAACGTAGGTTCTTCACTTCTTAGCCGTTGGCTTAAGATCTTGTCTTTCTCGAAGCTCTTCCCATCATTGACCTTAACAGCAATCCTACCGCCCCTTTTTTCGGTCCACGCATTCATCATTAGCACCTTGTCTAAGACCTCATCAGCTACACCCTCCGGCTTTGATATGAGTTGTCTCCCTAATTGCCTTTCAATCCTTTGTGTAAGTTCAACCGTGTCCTTTCTAAGGTTTCCCTCTTGGCTAGAAGGCTCCGGATTGATGGCTGGACCTATGTTGATCGTCACACAGGACCTCCAGCGGTTTGGGTTAGAGTAGTTTATTCCAATCGGAACAATAGCCAGGTCCTTGTCAGGGTGCAAGCGCAGCATCTCAAGTGCCATTCGAGCAGCACCCTTCTGTAATGGCCTTAAGTACTTCACTTGCACTGTGCTTGCTTCGGGAAAAATCAAGATGGCGTGGCCCTCTGCTAATTTCGAATAACTGATATTCATCACCTTGTGGTTATCTTTTAGCTTCTTAAATCCGTCTCGAAAACGATAGATGGGAATTTGATTGGTGGATTTAAGTATGGCTCCTAGCAGAGGTTTTTCAAATAGATCACCACGAACTAAGAAATGTAATGTCCTTGGCAAAAAGCAGGCGAGGAGGCATGGTTCTATGAAACCTGTGGGATGATTACTGCAAATAATTAAGGGTCGATCCTTGGGAAGATTCGAAAGGCCATTAATCGTAATGCGACGAAAGTAGGCTTTGAGCGCAATTCTAGTGAGTGGTCTTAATATAAAATAGAGCATTTCACTTATTATTGCACAAGTATACTAATATTAGTGTGAAGCAGAAACAAGTCATCGTAATTACGGGTCCAACTGCTGTTGGAAAAACTGAAGCCACCATTCAACTAGCGGCTGCGCAAGGATTGGAAATTATATCCTGTGATAGTCGGCAATTCTATCGTGAAATGAACATCGGCACTGCCAAGCCCAGTGATGCAGAGCTGTCTCAAGCGCCACATCATTTCATCAACTCACTTTCCATTGGGGATTCCTATTCTGCCGGAGACTTTGAACGTGATGGCCTAATGGTCCTAGACGAATGTTTTAGCAGGAATAACATGGCGATAGTCAGCGGTGGGTCTGGCTTATATATCAAGGCGCTATGTTCAGGCCTTGATGTTTTTCCTGAAGTTCCAAGAGACCTTTTTGAAGAGATATCGGCTTATTCACTGGAAAAATTGCAGAAGGCCGTAGGGGAAGAAGACCCAAAGTACTACCAAGAAGTAGATGTTTTTAATAAGCATCGCTTAGTGAGGGCGCTTTCAGTGATAAAAGTATCAGGTAAGCCATTCAGCTCCTTCAGATCAGGCAAGTCCAGTTATCGGCCATTTTCTGTGAAGTATATCATCCTAAATCGGGACCGAGAGGAACTATACAAGAGGATCAATCACAGAGTAGACCAAATGATCGAGGCAGGCTTAGTGGAAGAAGCACGGTCATTATTTGAATTTAAAGATTTGAAATCGTTACAGACTGTAGGTTACCAAGAAATATTTTCATTCCTTGCGGGGAATTGTAGGTTGGAAGAAGCGGTAGAATTGATTAAGAGAAATTCAAGAAGGTATGCCAAGCGCCAACTCACGTGGTTTAGAAAGCTAGAAGGAGCCCTATGGATGCATCCAGATGAATTTATTTCTAAGATAAAAATTGACGAAGCGCCGATATGAGAATTTGGAAGCAGGAATTTACAATCGAGGAATTGAATACCAATCGTAGGGAGAGCTTAATTGGCCAAATAGGTATTAGCTTTATCGGATTTGGAGATGACTTTTTAGAAGCTGAAATGCCTGTTGATCATAGAACCATCCAACCCTATGGTATATTGCACGGAGGGGCATCTGTGGCACTTGCAGAAACAGTGGGTTCGGTGGCCTCGGAACTATGCCTAAAAGAAGGTACAGAACTAATTCCTGTAGGTGTGGAAATTAACGCAAATCACTTGAAAAGCGTTAGGGAAGGGAAAGTTATTGCTAGAGCCAATCCGATTAAGGTCGGCCGCTCTTTGCACATATGGAATATTGAAATTCGAAATGGTAAAGGTGATCTGATATGCGTGTCAAGATTAACTACAATGATAATAAGTAAAAGATAGATAGAAATGAGAATAGTTTGCACATTAGTATTGGCGATCATGGCCTTCCTTGTGAAAGCACAAGTAGATTTCAATATGGAACTGGTTGCGCAAGTTCCTGCAACCGAAAACTCAAGTGATGTTTGGGGTTTTGTTGCAGAAGATGGCACAGAGTATGCCATTTTAGGAAGTCGAACAAGTACGGAAGTATATAGTCTTGCTGAGCCAGAGACTCCTGTCCTTGTTTCAAGAGTAGCTGGGCCTTCTTCGGTATGGAGGGACATCAAA
>CAZMYK010000640.1:0-2967 GCA_964570435.1 uncultured Saprospiraceae bacterium
CCTCGCACCGCGAACTTGGCAGCGTTGTAAGCTGATTGATGAGGCACCGCGATTAGACCGAAAACCGACGAAATGTTGACCAGATGGCTGCGCTCCGCCTTTTCAAGGGCTGGGATGAAGGACTTGCACTTTTAAGGAAGGGAAGTAAGGCTACATTGATCATTCCTTATGCCTTGGCATATGGCGCAAGTGGAAGACCTCCTTCGATTCCAGCAAAGTCTGACCTTATCTTCTACATCGAGGTACCTGAATAATTAGGATGACAAGCGAACAATTTAAAGAACTCAAAGACAGGCTGGCCCAACTCAAGGGCTATCTTTGACGTCGATAAGCGTAAACTTCAGATAGAAGACCTCGAGGGCAAGACCCTTAATCCAGATTTTTGGAATAATCCTGATAGGGCTCAGGGTATCCTGAAGGAACTTAATGGACACAAACGTTGGATTCTACAATATGAACAGACTTTTGCTAAGCTAGAAGACCTAGAAGTTCTGTATGAATTCTTTCAAATGGATGAGGTAGGGGAGGAAGAGTTAAATGCTTCCTACAGCAAGAATCTCGAAGCTATTGATGACTTAGAATTTAGGTCGACGCTGAACAGTGAGGAAGATGAGTTGTCTTGTATCCTAGAAATTAACGCTGGTGCAGGAGGAACAGAGAGTTGTGATTGGTCTGAAATGCTCTTAAGGATGTATGTGATGTTTGGAGAGAAGGAGGGCTATAAGGTTTCTGAACTAAATCGGGTGGATGGTGACGTTGCAGGCATAAAGTCTGCTGAGCTAGAAATCAAGGGTGACTATGCCTTTGGAATGATGAAGGGAGAGAATGGCGTTCATAGATTGGTGAGAGTAAGTCCTTTCAATTCGCAGGGAAAACGAATGACTTCTTTTGCCTCAGTTTTTGTCCACCCAATGGTTGACGATAGTATCGAAGTCGAAATTAATCCAGCTGACCTAGAGTGGGATACCTTCCGCGCAAGTGGGGCAGGTGGACAGCATGTCAATAAAACAGAATCCGCCGTAAGGGTGAGACACCTGCCTTCTGGGTTGGTGGCAGAATGTCAACAAGAACGGTCGCAGCACATGAATAGGGAGAAGGCATTGCAGATGCTAAGATCAAGACTTTATGAGCTCGAGCTTGAAAAGCAAAGGGTGGCAAAGGGCGAGATAGAAGCGGGTAAAATGGCCAATGAGTGGGGTTCGCAAATCAGGTCCTACGTCCTAGACGATAGAAGGGTGAAGGATCATAGAACGAATTACTCTACTAACAATACAGATGCAGTACTTGATGGAGACTTGATGGGATTTCTCAAGGCTTATCTCATGTGGCATGGCAAGTAAGTTGTTTTCTTTCTTTAACTCACGTTCAAGTAGGGAAGATTTTTCATTTCTAGGAGTAGATATGCATTCCCATTTGATCTACGGAATAGACGATGGTTCTAGAACTAAGGAGGAAACACTAGAGCTTATTAGCTCCCTACATGATATGGGTTTCAAGAAGTTGATAACAACTCCACACACCTACCTTGATTACTTTCCTAATACGACAGAATCGATCAATGCTGGACTACAAAAAGTAATTGTGGATTGCAACTTATCAGGTCTTAGAAACAATCTGCAGGCTGCATCAGAATACTATGGCGATGAGCACCTCCTTAAGTTGCTGGGGCAAGAAGAACATCTTCTCACAATCGGTGGCTCATGTGTCCTATTTGAAGTTTCTATGCTTGCACAATCTCCCTTGCTTGACAGCATTGTGTTTGAATTGATTACCAAGGACTACCAACCTATTTTGGCACATCCGGAGCGATACTTTTACATGAAAGGCGACAAGTACAAGGAACTCAAGTCAAGCGGATGCGCCTTGCAGGTCAACCTCTTATCTCTGGCTGGGTACTATGGGAAAGAGCAAAAAAAATTGGGCATAAGATTGATCGAGGAGGGGCTTGTAGACTTCCTAGGAACAGATATCCATCATGCTCCTCAATTGAAATTTCTGGAGGATCTTAGTAGGGATCGGAAGGTGATGAATTTATTGAAGACGACACCCTTTAAAAATAAGTCCCTACTGTAAGAGCTGTCTTAGACCCTTCTTAAATACGACGTCGCTAAGTGACATTTGACCACAAATTGCGGCCTTGTAAGGTCCTTGGATATCAACTTCCCTTAGCTTCCATTCAGCAGCCGTGCTAGAGCCAAAATCTAAGCGTCGCAATGATGAATGATCCTGAAATATCTCGACTTCAAATTGCTGTAAGGGAATGCTTAAGCCATCGCCATGTGCTTTGATAAAGGCTTCCTTCTTCGTCCATGTTACGTAGAAAGCATCGACAAAAGCCTCCTCAGTCAATGTTTCTAAGACTTCCATTTCTCCGGGGGAAAAAAATCTGCTCGCTATTTTTCGTAAGTCTTTCTTTTCTTGAACAAACTCAACATCAACTCCAATCTCACCTTCATCAGAAATGGCAAGGATAACGTGTTCATTTGAATGTGAGATGTTGAAAAAAAATTCTCCAGATGACAGCTTGGGCTTACCGTATTTTGAATACTCTAATCGGACCCTAGAAATTGGTTTTTCAAGAATTTGGGAGACCCTCGTTCGAAGCAGATACCTGGCAATCAAGAATTGCTTACGGTGTTTTTCAAACTTAAAAAGACTGGCTCTTTTGCGCTCATCTTCGTCAAGGTATCGATGGTGATCGTCCAGCTGATCCACTGTTCCTAGGTCGACGTTTAAGACTTCGATCATGCTTCTTGGATAATCTCACTGATTTTTGCAGCTAATCCATAGACTTCAGGCTCCCTAAATAGTGAGATGTGGTGGCCGTTTACAATTGAGACTTCTATCCCGCCGGCTGATAACTTCTCCCACTGACTGAGGTGGTATTTCTTGTCCCTCCTTTCATGGAATTCGCTGCTCCTAACAAAGTGGATCTTACCCTGATAAGGCTTCCAATGATAGTCAGCA
>CAZMYK010000641.1:0-2964 GCA_964570435.1 uncultured Saprospiraceae bacterium
CGCCATGGAGGGTAATTGGAAGCGTTGCTTTTAAGAAAAAGGTGGGAAAGGTAGCCGGCTTTGTTAATGGTGATGTCGAATGGATCGATTATCGAACAGGATCTTTGGATCTTGGAAGATTTAGTACCAACATTTCAGACCAGATACTAGGTGAAAACATCAATGAAGACATCGAAAGTCAGTTGCTTTCGGTAGTGAACATCAAGGTCGGTGGAGAACTCGCTTACAATAAGATTCGTGGGAGAGCAGGATACAATATGATAGGTTCTCCCTTTGCCGCAGATGAAGGCGTCTTCTTTCCTGCTTACACCCTAGGAATAGGATGGAGGGAGGACAAATATTACTTAGATCTTGGATGGAGAACTCAGAGAATTAATGAAGGCTATATCCCTTACCAAGTTCTAGATGATGATCGACTTCAAGTAACACAGAATGCTAAAAAAATGAATAAGCTGGCCGTTACAATCGGGTTCCAGTTCTAAAATAACAATTAGGGTCAATGGCTAACGGCTGTTGACCTTACTTCCTCCTTCTCTCTGTCTTACGCTTACCAAAATGCTGCACCCAATACTTTCCTGAGCGAGCAATCCCTATTTCATCTACCTTCGGATCCATTATCATTTTGCAATGCGAAGTGCTTTTCAACCAATCTACCATCACTTCATCGAAGTCACGTTGGCCTTCTGCGATGTTTTCTCCTACCACTAGCCAGTTGTAGTTAAACTTATCCACACGCTTGCCGACATCCTCTCCCCTCCTAGAATAGTGGGAGAAGTATCGATACTTTGCCATATCTGAAGCATGTGATAGTGCGGATCTTTCCAACTTATCATTCCACTTCAGTTTCCTTGCAGGAGCCATCTTCTTTCCCCCACACTTGCAACCCTTGGCGCGAACTGAATTCACCTTATCCAGCATGATTGACCTTTCGAGATCAACATCTGAAGCCAACATAGACATCAAGAAAACAAAGAAAATTTTAATCACAGATGCATTTTTAATCTAACTATTGAACGAAGAATTTAAGGAAAATTATGTGATGAAGGGGAAGAAAAAATTAACTACGATGACCAGCACAACGATAAAAAACAGCATGAATATAACCACCGATACAATATTGTTGTCAATCCATCCACCATCTAATTTCTTCTCATATTCCACCACTTCCTTTTCATAATAGATGTCTTCTTTTGTAGCTTCCCTAAAATCTTGGCTAACTTTATTGGTCTCAATGTCGGATTCTATATCTTTCATTAACAATAAGGACTCATCAACCTGTTCCAAAACTACATTGAGAACAACTCCTCCATCACTGAGAGGTAGAATTGTGGAGATATTTTCTTGAGATAGAAAACAGTTGATCCCCCCTTCTGTGAGGCGGAGATAGTAGATATTGGCCTCCACATTCGAATAGAAACGACGAACAATGCGGTAATCCATGACTAGTAAATTTAGGAATATTTTCTAATAATGGAATCGGTCGCTTCATCAAGCAATTCAAATACTAAATCAAACTTGTCATCATAGTAGGGGTCTGGAACTTGCCGATTCATCGCAGGTTGCAAAAAATTCAGAATCAAATGAATCTTGTCTCTCTGATTTCTTGAATTTGTCAAACCAAGAGCGTTGTTATAATTCTGAGCGTCCATAGTCAAAATCAGATCAAAGCGATCCAGGTCCTCTGCAATTAATTGCCTAGCTTTCTGCCCACTGATATCTATGCCATGCCTATTTGCAATCGCTATTGATCTTGGGTCAGGAGCATTTCCGATGTGGTAAGAAGCCGTTCCGGCAGAATCTACTTGCCAGCTAGGCATCTTGTTTTCTAGGATCCCTTGTGCAAGAGGAGACCTACAAATGTTACCAAGACAGACCATCAGAATTTTCATAAAATACTTCTTTAAATTTCCAACAATGGAACGACCTAATTCGTTTTAAATCACCTAGTGTATCCAATTATATTGTATTAATTGTCATATTTGCGGTCAAAATGGACCACCTATGGTGGATTAGTATATGAAAATTGTAATAGCAGGGGCCGGAGATATCGGCTTTCACTTGGCTAAGTTGCTCTCCTCTGAAAATCAAGATATCACCCTTATTGACACCAATCAGGAAGTCCTGACAGCAGCTGACATCTATCTTAATGTCAAAACCCTGAAGGGAGACTCTTCTTCAGTAGAAATCTTAGAAGGAGCAGAAATTGATGAAGCGGAACTTTTCATTGCCACTACCACTTCTGAAAAGAACAACTTGATTTCATGTATTCTGGCAAAAAAAATGGGAGCGCAGTCTACCATCGCAAGAGTCTCCTCTAGCGACTACCTTCAAGAAGGTCAACGCGAAACCTTCATTGAGATAGGAATAGACCGCCTAATTTCTCCCCATAAGTTGGCAAGCCAAGAGATCGAAAGGCTTCTCGAACAAGCTGAGGTAACGGATATTTTCGAATTTGAAGACGGGGCAATTACATTGGCAGGCATTACATTGGACACAAGTTCCTACTATGTAAACAGGACCTTGAAGGAGTTTGTAAGTGATCAAGAAGAAGACATTTTGTTCAACTTCATTGCCATTTTACGTGGGAACACGACCATAATACCCCGCAATTACACCGTTCTACGCAAAAACGACCACATCTACTTTCTCGCGAAGTCAGACCAGCTAAAGGAGCTCACAAGAGTACTAGGTAAGCAGCTAAAGAAGATTCAAAGGGTGATGATCATAGGCGGTAATGACCTTGCCTACCAGACAGCAAAAAATCTTGAGCAAAAGTATCAGGTTACCCTCGTAGCTCCGGAAAAGACTACTTGCAAAAAGCTTGCAGAAAACCTTGATAATTCATTGATCGTGCAAGCAGACCCGTCAAATATTGCCGTCCTTAAGGAAGAAGGACTGGAGCACTTTGATGCATTTATCGCGTTAACGAAAAACTCGGAAACCAATATTATTACAAGCCTAATG
>CAZMYK010000642.1:0-2962 GCA_964570435.1 uncultured Saprospiraceae bacterium
ACGCATGGCTCTGTTGTGTGGCTGGGGCGCGATATCACCAGCCATGACCGGCGCGCGATGCGGGCGCTGCGGGGCGAATTGCAGATTGTGTTTCAGGATCCTTTGGCGAGCCTTGATCCGCGGATCACGATTGGCGCGTCGATTGCAGAGCCGTTGCAGGTGCACCGGCCGGAGTTGAGCAAGGCCGAGCGCGAGACGCTGGTGCTGTAGATGCTGGTGAAGGGCCTCTTATGAATCCACCTTAAGCTGACCCAAAGTGCCAGCAGACCGATTGCAAAGCTCAAAATCAAACATAAGAGACCAAGATTGTTGCTTAAACCTAGGGCCTCAAAATCTAGGTCTGATTTATAGAATTCAAACTCTTCAGAACTTAGGCTACCTTGCTCGGCAAGTTCCACATAAAGGAGGCTAGGAATGAGCCCTAAAAATTGTGAGGAAAGAATGACAAAAATCGCTGCAAGCAAGTACCGCCACCACTGATTTTTACCAGACTTAGCAAGTGACAAGTAGTCCGACATCTTGTGTCCTTGCACCATAGTATCATTAAAGGAGGGGCTGCTACGTTCAGGCAAGTTTTCCATTTCATTTGGGATTGATGCGATCTAGCAAGTAAGAAACAAAAAAAACCGAAGCGCAGCAGCCCTTCGGTTCTATATATTTTACGAAAACCATTGGCCGAAAAGTCAATAGTCGTAACTTCTTCTAACTGTTTAGAACATCTCAGTTCCTGAAAAGTGAAAGTTCGCTTCGATCAGTGCATTCTCATCGCTATCAGATCCATGCACCGCATTTTCACCGATGCTGCTTGCATACTTCTTTCTAACTGTTCCTTCGGCAGCTTCTGCCGGATTAGTTGATCCAATCAAAGTTCTAAAGTCTGCAACCGCATTGTCTTTTTCCAAAACAGCAGCAACAATGGGACCTCTTGACATGAATTCCACTAATTCACCATAAAATGGTCTTTCCTTATGGATCTCATAAAATTCGCCTGCTTTTTCTGGAGAAAGTTTTGTATACTTCATCGCCTTGATGCTAAAACCACCAGCTTGAATCATTTGTAATATGTTACCGATGTTCCCAGCTTCCACTGCATCCGGCTTAATCATGGTAAATGTGATATTTCCTGCCATTTCCTGTTTATTTAAATTTGGCACAAAAGTAACATTTCAATTCCGAAACATTAAACTTTAAAGTTCTAAACTTTTTACTGTGACAAAAAATTACAACCTTCGCCGTCGCTATGCTAGAAGATATCGATAAGTTAAAAGCCTACCTCAGTTTACCACGAGAAATTGTGATTGTATCACACCGAAATCCAGATGGTGATGCAATCGGTTCATCTCTTGGTTTGAGTCTGTACTTGAAAAGGAAGAGGCATAACGTCAAGATCATATTTCCCAGTGAGTTTCCTGATGTATTTGACTACCTACCGGAATCTAATGATATATTAATACACGACAATGAACCGAACCAGTGCGATGAAGTACTAGACAAGACTGACTTGGTTTTTTGTCTTGATTTTAATTCCCTCGATCGAATAGATCGACTCGGTGAAAAACTACATACCCATAAAAGTGTAAAAGTAATGATCGACCATCACATCGATCCTGAACCCTTCCCAGAATATATGCTATCTGATGTGACTGCAAGTTCGACCTCTGAATTGGTCTTCGATTTTATTGAAATGTTGGGTGACAAGAAAATGATCGATCCGATTATAGGAGAATGCCTTTATACAGGAATTATCACTGATACTGGATCATTTCGCTTTTCTACGAGTGCTAAGCTTTTTAGAATTGTTGCCCAGCTGAAGGAGATTGGTGTAGATGATAAAAGACTGCAGGATTTCATTTTCAATTCTATGCCGCTCAAGAATATGGAGTTGCTTGGGCATTGTCTCAATAATAGGATGGAAGTCATCGAGGAATATGGCGTAGGGATCATAGTCTTAAATAAATACGACTATAAGAATTTTGATATCCAGCGGGGAGATACTGAGGGCATTGTGAACTACCTGCTGATGATGAGGAAGGTTAGGCTCGGGGCCTTTATTACTCAACAACCCAATATCATCAAGCTATCTCTAAGATCTAAGGGTGATCTTTCGGTCCAGCAAATTGCGAGGGACCACTTCAAAGGTGGCGGACATAAGAATGCATCTGGAGGTTCCTTCCATGGTCCACTAAAGGGAGCCATCGAAAAGTTTAAGTCTGTCCTTCCCGATTACTTAGAGAAGGTCTAAAACTATATAGATGTATAATAATTCAGTACATTTGCAATCCTTTACAAACATTGACAAAAAATATAAGATGAAATTTCAAATCATAGGCTTTATAGCTGCCATGCTTCTAATTTATTCCTGTGCTACAGATCAGAAGAAAGTAACTGATTCTGGGTTCGAATACACTGTTATTCCAGGGGGAGGTAGTCAGGCACCTGAAGAAAACGATTTTGTCTACTTCCACATCAATATGATGGCTGATGACAAAAAGCAGTTCGATTCTCGTGACCAAGGACAAGAGAGCATGATTCAGCTCAAGTCACAGCCAAATGACAACCTAATAACCAAGGCCATGCAGCAGGCTTTGAGCAGCGCTACTGTGGGTGATTCTCTTTCTCTGGTGGTTCCTACTGACTCTTTAAAGAACTTGGGATTTCCTCCTGGCGATTCCACCAAGGCCTTGTATTATAACCTGAGAATAACAAAAGTGATGACCGAAGCGGCCTTCCAAGAAGAACAAGCTACCGTGCAAGCTGAAATCGAATCTAAGGCGACATTGATCAGAGATAGAATGCCGGAAGTCGAAGCCTTTGTGCAGGAGACTTATAAGTACATTGCCTCAGGCAAGGGTGGTGAAAATATTCAAAAAACTGATTCAGGTTTAGAATACATCATGCATGAAGAAGGCAGTGGAGAAGAATTGAATCCTGGAGATATGGCGACAGTCCACTACTATGGAAT
>CAZMYK010000643.1:0-2954 GCA_964570435.1 uncultured Saprospiraceae bacterium
CATCGAGCTTGGTAAGGACTACCCCATCGTAGTTGATCACGTCATTGAAGGCTAAGGCTGTATTCACTGCATCCTGACCAGTCATAGAATCCACTACAAATAAGGTTTCTGTCGGATTGATACCTGACTTGATGTTTCTGATTTCTGTCATCATGACCTCATCGATGGCGAGACGCCCAGCGGTATCTACAATTACTACATCATGACTATTTGCCTTGGCGTAAGCGATTGCGTTTTGAGCAATCGTTACAGGGTTCTTGTTTTCAACCTCCTTGTAAACAGCACAACCTACTTGTTCGGCAAGTACTGTAATCTGGTCTATGGCTGCAGGACGGTACACATCACAGGCAACAAGTAGTGGTTTTTTGGATTTCTTCTCTTTTAGAAACAAGGCGAGCTTGCCTGAAAAGGTGGTTTTTCCTGATCCTTGCAGTCCTGCCACGAGGACTACTCCAGGATTTCCCTTGATGTTAATTCCAGTAGCCTGCCCTCCCATCAATTCCGTCATCTCATCCATGACAATCTTGACCATTAGCTCACCAGGTTTTACAGACTTCAAGACATTCTTGGAGCCCAAGGCTTCATCTTTAATCTTATCCGTGAACTCCTTTGCGATTTTATAATTAACATCTGCACCTACCAGCGCCCTCCTAATTTCCTTGATAGATTGTGCTACATTAATCTCAGTTAATTTTCCCTCTCCTTTAAGATTCTTAAAGGCGGACTCCATTCTATCCTGTAAACTATCAAACATATTGCTTCATTTATTAGACCTGCAAATATAAGTGTTCATCAATTAACCTTGGAACTAATTCGAATGATCTTCAATTAAAAATAAAAATAAACATACTTTCACAACATACTTTTAAACGAGATGAAGGTAAAATTGGTTCTTATAGTTCTGGCGTGCTTCGCAATTTCGATGACGAATCACAATCCAGATGTGGGCACTATAATCGATGAGCACAATGGAGTACCTATTTACTACAATGGGCACTTTCGCAATACCAACGGTCGACATATCACAGAAGACGGTTATAATCTCGGATTAAAGTGGCAGTGTGTGGAATTTGCTAAGCGCTACTACTTCCTTAAGTACAACCACAAGATGCCCGATTCATATGGAAATGCTAAAGACTTCTTTGACGAGAGCCTTGGAGATAAGGGCCTAAACCTAGAACGGAATATGATGCAATTTCGTAATACAAGACGGCACAAACCACAGATAGACGACCTCATTATCTACGGTCCTAGGAAGGACAATCCTTACGGGCACATGGGAATAATAACTTCGATTGAGAATGGTGAGATTGTGATGGTGCAACAAAACATGGGAAGTAAGACAAGGCAAGAACTTGTACTTGCAGAATATGAAGGAATCTACACTATTGCGGACTTCGATATTAAAGGTTGGTTGAGGGTTATCGAATAAATATTTCCTTCGCGCATAGGGAATCATTTCTTTTTTTACACCATTACTATGTAAGGGTTTATTAATCAAAGTGAATTTTCATGCGCATTATCTTCATATTTATCTTATATATCATTTCATTCCACGTCAGTGGCCAGAATGAATTTCGACTGGAAAGAGTTAAGACTATTCCTGAAAATGCTACTATCAATGACATCTTAGTCTATAAGGATAACATCTTTGTCGCAAGTAATCAAGGTCTTTATCAGATCAACAGTGCAAATCTTGAGACAAGACTCATTAGCAGAAAGAATATCGATGCAGTATGCGCAGTAGGTAAGGATCAAATTTGGGCTTCCATAGAGAACTCTTATCTACAGAATATGGCGAGTGGTGAAATTACACGATATAATAGTCCAGGACTTCAGGTGAGAGACCTTGAGTATTCTAAGGGTAAGATTTGGATTGCCTCGAATCAGGGTATCCTTACTGTCCTAACTCGGTCGAATGAGCTTGGAAAAATTGAATACAGTAAGCGGTCTGGTTTGCCTTCGAACGAGGTTTCATTTATACACATAGATAAGCAGAAACAAATGTGGATTGGGACTGATAAGGGCATTGTCTTTATTAATAAGAAGGACAAATGGAAGACTTACGAAAAGAAGCTCAGCATGGAAGCCATGCACTACAATCATGAAGGCTTGTGGCTTGTGTCGAATGAAGAAATGTGGGTTGTGGATGACTACAATCGATGGTACCCTGCTGCAATAGATAAGGGACTACGAAAAGGTAAGATCAGGGACATTACAGCGGATTCTACGGGAAGATTGTACATGGCATCTGAAATTCTAGTAAGGTATGATCCCTACGATGAAATGATAGAGAGTTATGCAGATAACACTGCAATTGTCAGTAAGGTCTGTACGTCAGTCGAAAGTGATAGGGACAATAGGATTTGGCTAGGAACTAAGGGAGGTGGACTTTTTCTTTTTGGCTTTGCTGACCAAGCACGGAATGTGGAAGAATTGATGCTAGCAAGAGATAAGCGCAGGGAAGAAGCACAGCGACAGGGTGTACCAATTGTGGAGGAAAGGATCGTGCTTGCGCAAGAAGACGATATTAATGCACTACCGAACTCAGAAAGTAGTAATCCAAATGCAAGTACAAGTATCGAAAAGGAGGAAGAAATTGCATCGACTACGGCATCAGTTAGTTCGGTTTCTGGTGTTTCCGAAGTGCTAGCTTCTAGTGATTCTAAAGCCAAGAAAGCTACAAAAGCTTCTACCGAGGAAGTTGCTGTAACAGAAACAAATAGCAAGTCATCTACAGAAAATGTGAGTATTTCCTCAAAAGTGGAAGCTACAGATGCTAAAAGAGCATCTCGATTGGTCCTTAGCACTTTGGTTGACGAACGGATTTCATGTGCTGGTGAAAAGGCAAAGGTAACTGTCAAAATTACTGGAGGAAGGGCACCCTATTCGGTGACTTGGGATGGTATTGATTCAAAGAGTGAAACAGTAGCACTTGAAGCAGGCACCTATGC
>CAZMYK010000644.1:0-2952 GCA_964570435.1 uncultured Saprospiraceae bacterium
ATTGGCTGTTGTCCATTCATCCCTAGGTTTCATGACTAGAGTGTAATCTCCAATTTCGACGGGCATCGGATCAGTGGGGATTTCTGCTGCTCCTATGTTAACCACTACATCTAAAATTTCTGGAAAATCCTTGAGTAGTTTTTCTTGTATCATCTTAGACATCTCTATACTTTGAGAAAGTGAGGTCCCTGGAGGTAGAATCTGCTGCATGGCTAAATCCCCTTCATCTAATGTGGGAATAAACTCTCCACCCATATTCGTAAATACCCAAAAACTAACACCAAACAATATCACTGTTGCGACTACTACGAGCGCTTTTAATCGCAGAGCAAAATGCAAAAGTGGTGTATATAGCATTTGAAAAAATGCGATTATACGGTCAGCAATGGTTCTTTTATCTGAAACTTTCTTATTGAGAAATAATGCTGTCATCATCGGTACATAAGTCAAAGAAAGGATCAAAGCCCCACCGATCGCAAGCATAACAGTTTGCGCCATTGGTTTAAACATTTTTCCCTCTATACCGACTAAGGCCAAAATAGGAATGTAAACCATCAAAATAATAATTTCTCCAAACGCAGCTGAACTTCTGATATTGATAGATGCCTTCGTTACTTCGCTATTCATTTGCTCCTGAGTTAGTCTCTTCCCAGCAAACCCCACTTGCAGGCGATGAACTATCGCTTCTACGATAATCACTGCTCCATCCACAATTAGCCCAAAATCAATAGCTCCTAAGGACATCAAATTTGCAGAAATACCTAACACATTCATCATTGAAACAGCAAAGAGCATGGCTAAAGGAATCACAGAAGCAACGATCAGACCTGCCCGCCAGTTGCCGAGCATCAATACTAGAATAAAGATGACTATTAACCCTCCTTCTAACAAATTTGTCCTTACTGTACTAATAGCGGTGGAAACCAATTTGTCTCTAACCAAATAGGGCTCAATGATTACACCCTCAGGTAGAGATTTTTCAATTTGTATCACACGTTTTTTTACTCTTTCGGTAACTGCGGCAGAATTTGCTCCTTTTAACATCATCACCCTTCCACCAACTGCTTCCTTTCCATCTCGAACTAAAGCTCCGTATCGAGGCGCCTTTCCGAACTGCACCGTTGCAACATCCTTAATTAAGATCGGTCTTCCACTACGAACATCTACTACTATATTCTCCAAATCTGCAAGGGATTGCGCGATCCCATTCGTTCTTATGTAGTAAGTGTTTGGGTTCTTTTCGATGTATGCACCGCCAGTGTTTTCATTGCTATTTTCTAAAGCATCAAAAACATCGGTAATACTAATCCCCACTGATTTTAGCAAGTTGGGATTTATGGCTACCTCATATTGCTTTAAAAATCCACCCATAGTATTCACTTCCACCACACCTTCTATCCCAGATAACTGTCTGCTGACAATCCAATCTTGTATACTTCGCAGCTCGGTAAGGGAATACTGTTCTTCGTAACCCTCTTCTGGTCGAATAACATACTGATATATCTCTCCCAGACCAGTAGAAATAGGAGCCATTTCAGGAGTGCCTAAACCATCGGGAATATTGCTTTCTGCTTCTTTTAAATATTCGCTTACTAGTTGTCGGGAAAGATATAAGTCCATATTTTCCTCGAATACTACTGTAATAACAGAGAGTCCAAATCTTGAAATGGAACGAATCTCTACCAGTTGTTGAATATTCTGCAACGCCAACTCAATGGGCGTCGTAATAAATTGTTCTACTTCCTGAGTAGCCAACGTTGGCGAAATGGTTATTACCTGTACCTGATTATTAGTAATATCAGGCACTGCATCTATGGGCAGCTGCTTTAGGGAGAATAATCCCCAGATGACTAGGGCAGCTACCAATAGCCCTATCACAAACTTATTCTGTATCGAATAAGCGATAATCTTATCAAACATTATTTGTAAATATTTATAGTTTAACCGAAATACTGTTGTTACAGGGCGGACTTCGCCCTAGATTTTGGTTTAGCTATAAGCTGGCGGATGCCAGACACTATTATTGTAATTGTACGAGTATTCAGAAGTGTAATCAAATTCGTATACAGACGATAAGTTTATCCCTCTCATATTGTTTGGGAAATCATAAAATAAAACAACAGTAGTACCACAACAGAGACAGATACAAAATGGCGTACAATGGTCTTCGTGGTTAGTAGAGGTGTCGTCTGATTGGTGTTGCGAAAATTCGAAAGAAATATCAGCGGATTTGACGGCAATACCATCTGTGCACTGCACTAGAGAAAGTGCCGTGAAGTATATTGCCAATATTGTTGCTAAAAATCTCACAGTGTAAAGATACGAATAGTTTTGTGCAAGTCAGTTGCAAAGGTTAGCTATTACAGTTTGCACAAACTCCTTTAATAACCATATTAGCCTGTTCCATTCTAAAATTAAATGGTAATTCAACAGTAGGTATATTGAGATTTGATAGACAATAGGTGTTCTGACACTTAAGACAATGAAAATGATAGTGTTGGTCAACTGCTTCACAGTTACAAGAAGAAAGACATAAGGCATATTTCAGTTGTTTTGTCCCGTCATCAATCGTGTGTACCAATTTATTTTTTTCAAAAGTCTTCAAAGTTCTGAAAAGAGTACTTTTATCGGCCCGATCGAACGCAATCTCTATATCTTGTAGTGAAACTGCTCTTGACTGCTCCATGAAGTATTGTAGGACCAATATTCTCATTGCCGTAGGCTTAATACTTCGTTGATTGAGTTTATTTTCTATTTTCTCTGGCATCGTTTTGAATTTTACAATTTGCGTATTTACTTAAAAACTAATTATATTTTCATTTTGGAGGCAAATAAAACAATGTGTGCGATAGCACTCTTTGTTTTTGCGGGTTGATTTTTTTTCTTTTTGCTTGCAGAGAACGGTTTCGCCGTACCCGTCGTGCCGACGAAGGAGGCATGATCGTGGTCACG
>CAZMYK010000645.1:0-2950 GCA_964570435.1 uncultured Saprospiraceae bacterium
AGTTACAAGTAACGTCGGTGGAAGTAAGTCAATTAACGCCAACCTTGATGGTCAGAATTTAGGTACCGTGAGTGTTCCTAATACTGGTGGTTGGGAAAATTATCAGAATGTCACACTTAATAACGTATCAATCAATAGTGGGTCTAACGATGTTCTTAGATTAACGATCAACGGTGGTGGTATCAATCTCAATCATGTGAATTTCACTAAACTTAGTGGATCTGGTGGAGGTAGTCTTGAAGGAACTTATCGGATTGTCAATGTCAGATCAGATAAGTACTTGGATTCCGATGGAGTTAATGTCAAAGTTGGTACCAGTAGTAGTGGATCTGATAAGCAATGGGAAATCGTAAGTTCATCAGGAAGTCAGTACAATATAGATAGTAAGTTCAGTGGGCGTGGCGTCTTGGAAGCCCTGAGCGGGAAGCAAGTTAAGGGCACTAGCGTCCAACCAGTTAGCACTCTGAATAGAAGAGAGTGGACCTTCGAAGACGTTGGCTCTGGCGAATACTTGATTAAGAATGTAGATACGGACCAACACCTAGCAGAGGTTAATGTTTCCAGTACTGGAGCGATAGAATGGACAAGCTGGGATGGAAATCGTTCACGTTGGAGGCTTGAATCTATTGGTGGTGGTGGAGCTTCTGGTAATAATAGTGCTTCCATAGATAATAGCAGTTCTTCTGAAACGGGAATGCAGGAAGTGATCTTATCACCTAATCCTGTCAAGGACCGCCTAAGAATTATTGGTTTATCTCAAGATGGGGCGCAGATTGAAGTTTATAATACAAAAGGGGAGCTCTTAGTTCAGAGGTCTTTCGTTGAAGCTGCGAATCCGCTGTTGGATGTGTCGCACCTGCCCGATGGTAGCTATTTTATCAGAATAATTGAAGGAGATACATATCGAGCTTTAAAATTTATCAAGCATAGGTAGCTCACAGCAGATCTATCGTTGTTATCTACTTTCTCCACGCAAGATTGTAGTTTGAAAAAACAACTTTGCTTAATTAGAAACTCGGTACCGAATATTCGGTGCCGAGTTCCTTTTTTTTATACTTATGAAATCGACCTCAATAATTGATTAGAGCATTCAAATGAACAGAACACACTCAAAAATTAGTAGACGTGTACAAATCCCTAGATTGTACCCTACATATTATCAAAGTTCTACCCGCATACTACACTGCAATCATTATCTTACAGCTCTTTGTAACAAACTGAACTTACTCCTAATCCAATGAAGAGATTTCTAATTTGTCTTTTATGCTTACCATTTCTTAAATGTACTAATACTACTACTAACACTGATCACTCTCCAGCTGCTGCCAGCTCAGAATCTAAGGTTCCCTTGTCCAAAACCAAGTTGTTCGACATCCATCGAGGCCTAAACATCAGCCATTGGTTATCACAGTCTAAGGTGAGAGGCGATGAACGAGCGGCCTACTTCACTGAGAAAGATATTATAGCAGCAAAGGCGGTAGGTTTCGACCATATTAGAATTCCAATTGATGAGGTGCAAATGTGGGATGAAAATGGAAAAAAAGAGGAAGCAGCCTTTGCCTTGTTACATCTAGCCCTAGGCTGGCTTGAAAAGCACGATATGAAGGCCTTGGTAGACTTGCATATCATTAGGTCCCACTACTTCAATGATGAACTGCCGGCCCTCTATGTGGATGAAAAGGAACAAGAGAAGTTTGGCCACCTTTGGACTGATCTATCTAATGAACTTAAAGACTACCCGTTAGACAAGGTAGCCTATGAACTGCTCAACGAATCTGTGGCTCCCACCAATCAAGAATGGAACAAGGTCTACCGTATAGGATATGAAGCGGTGAGAAAGATTGAACCGAATCGTATTATTTTCCTCGGACCTAACAGGTTCCAAAAGGTAGCTAATTTTCCTCATCTGGCACTACCTCAAGGAGACAAGAACATTGTGCTCAGCTTTCACTTCTATGATCCGTTCATCATAACTCACTACCTCGCGTCATGGACTAGGCTGAAAAATTACGATGGACCCATCCAATATCCTGGAACCTTAATCAAGGCGGAAGATACCTTGGGGCTAGGTTCCGAAGAAGTAGATCCACTACGGTCTTATGTTGGCGAGCACGCTGATCGTAAGACCTTGGAAGAAGAAATGCAGCTGGCCTTTGATATGGCAGATTCTACAGGGCTTCAGTTGTATTGTGGCGAGTTTGGGGTGAGAAGTGACGTCCCTAAAGAGCTTAGAGAGGCATGGTTCAGAGACATGGTTAGTATCTTTGAAAAGCATGATGTAGCTTGGACCGTGTGGGACTTCAAGAGTGGTGGCTTTGGAATGTTGAAACCAGAAGATCTTAGTTTGGTTTTACCGAAGGAGGTGCTTTTTCAAGACTAGGTTTTTTTCTTTTTTTTACTCTTCGTTAAATAGGCATCAGGCCCTTAAATAACAAGTACCTAAAAATATTCTGCTGCGGAGTCGAATGGTATGTTTAGTGCTCCATGCAGGTAATTTGTATCCTTTCTTGAAATTAGCAGTCTTCTGGTAAACTATTCCAAATGAAATATCAGATTCTCAGTTTACTAATGCTTACCACTTTACTTTTTTCTTGCTCAAGAACTTCTTCAAACACGAAGGAAAGAGACTTGACTAAGCAACAAATAGATTCACTCTTCCATTTTGCTCATGCTAACGGTATGTTTAACGGCAGTGTTTTAATTACAAAAAATGACTCTTTGATTTATCAGGCAAGCTTTGGTTTTGCAAACAAGGAAAAAGAAGAAGAATTTTCGCAGGAATCACTCTTTTACATTGCTTCGATTTCCAAACAAATGACAGCAATGGGGATCATGATTCTTCAGGAGCAAGGTAAGCTTTCCTATGACGACAAGGTGGTCAGGTTTTTTCCTGACTTCCCAAAGTATTTACATGCCATCTCCATAAGACAACTTTTAAATCATACTTCCG
>CAZMYK010000646.1:0-2942 GCA_964570435.1 uncultured Saprospiraceae bacterium
GAGAGGTAAAGGCTAGAAAAGGTATAATTATTATCATTAAAAGCAAGGACGCGGATATTCCAGAGGACTTAGCTGACTTTACAATCGAAACACCAGCTTGTCATGAAATGTTATCTCCTATGCTTCAGAATATCCCATTGCAATTGATTGCATACCATACTGCCCTAGCTTTAAATCTTGATGTTGACAAACCGAGAAATCTAGCAAAATCCGTAACCGTAGAATAATGAGAATGCTTCCGTGCATAGTTTTACTTGTATTTACCATGAAGGGAATAGGGCAGAGTGCATCCAAAAATAACTTGGACATCACTTTGACCTATTCCACCGGTAAGATTCCGCTTTCTCAAGGAACCTACGATCTTTACAATTTAGGTCTTAAGCGGCAATATCAGAAAACTACAATAAGTCCCTTGCTATCCTATAAGAATGCCTTCGGATTTAATGGCCTGCTGATGGGTGCAGCTATCTATCAAAAGGCTGACTGGGGTTACTTTCAACTTTCGACTTATTATAGTCCCAGTGAGATATTTGCGAAATACACCTTCAATGGTCAACTACACTATAATGCGGGCAAGGGAATAGTGCCTACCGCAGGGTATCGTTCAGATCATTACCACAATGGCATCAAGCGGAACACTATTAACATTGGCTCAACATACTATGGCGGCAGCTTTATGTTTGCACTAGGATTAAGTAAGGCAATAGCTGGGGAATACTCACAAAAAGTCTTGCTTCGAAAGTTTCTACGAAACCCTAAGGACTTCCTTCAGCTTGCCTTCTATTCAGGGCGTCTTGAAGATTTTACAGTAGCTGCCGACTTGCAGACTATCCGTGGAAATACCTTCCAAGTGGCATTTTATAAGTCAATATTCAAAAAGACCCAAGTGCAGATTTCCCTTAGCATCTTCGATGCTGCTAAAGCAGGTCAACAGAATGAAATTCAAAATTTCCAAATCGGTTTTAACAAAGAAATATAGGTGTTTTATCTACAAGCAACGAAGCCAGATCTCGAGCAGATGCTCAACCAATCGACTAATGTTTCGCAGACAATGGGGACTTATGCTTTGTACATTATATTGGGAATGAGTCTAGTCTTTCTAATTCTTTGTATTAGCATGACTGTCTTTATGTTGAGGCGACGAAGCACTATGAATGTAGCCAAGAAAGACGATGGGGTCTTGATCAGAAAGTACCAAGATTTTTTGAGTAATTTCTTAATTCTACCTATTGATGAGTCCTTCATCGGCATCGGAAAGTCAGCTGATATTTCCCAAAGGTTAGATAGAAAGGATATTTCAGATCCCCACTGCCGTAAATTGCTAGCCAATGAAATTTACGACCTCAAAAAACAACTTTGTGGCCAACAAGCGATACAATTAAATAACTACTTTTTTGGCCTTGGATTGCAAGAAGAGGTGATTCAAATGCTTAATGCTAAGAAGTGGAGCGTAGTTGTAAGAGCTATGCAAATGATGAAGGTATTTAGAATAAAAGAAGGTATGGATGGGATCAACAAGTACATTAATCACACCAATAAGGAACTATCAATTCATGCAATCACCACTCGACTGGACATCGATAAGAATATATCAGTTCTCAATAGTATAGATAGAAAACTAAATGATTGGGAATGGCACAAGATCTATCATGAAATGCAGCAAAGCAAGTTGGCCGAGGTAGATTTCTCAGCACTACTTGCTGCTGGTCTGCAGGATCCAAAAAGCATAGAGGTGATACAAAAGCAAGTGAAGCCAAGTACCGTCCTTGAACCTATAATGATTAAATTTTAAATCCATGAATAACGTACTACAAGGCCTAACGCAATTCTTTGAATATGGAATTTTTTTCTATTGCATATTTATCCTCACATCATACGTTGTAATTAGCCTTATTTCATCTCGCGAAGTTTTTAAGTACAAGCAACGACGATCTATTCTTGAGCACGATACGTTGATTTCCTCGCCCTTCCAGCCTAGTATTAGCATCGTTGCACCAGCCTACAATGAGTCCGTCACCATTGTAGACAATATTCGCTCGCTGCTTTCCCTCCATTATACGAATATGACCATCATAATTGTTAATGACGGGAGTAAGGATGACACCCTTGCTAGGGCTGTTAACGAATACGACATGTATCTTACTAGTGAAACTTGTCCAGAAATAGTGCATACTCAAAAGGTCAGAGGAATCTATAGGTCTAGAAAAAAGGCCTTTTCTAAACTAATTGTGGTGGACAAAGAAAATGGAGGAAAGGCAGATGCAATCAACGTGGGAATCAATGTGAGTAAGACCGAATACTTTGCCTGCATTGATGTTGATTGTATTATTGACCAAGACGCTTTCTTGAGACTTGTAGAACCAATAATGAAGGGGGGAGATAAGAAAATAGGAGCTGTTGGCGGAATAGTGTGGCTCACCAACGATGCTGATATTGTCTGCGGAAAGGTGATGAAACTTAGAGCTCCCAAGTCCTTCATTGCACAGATCCAGGTGGTAGAATATTTTAGGGCCTTTTTACTTGGTAGGCCGGCCTGGGCTCGAAACAACGGGATGCTTCTGATATCGGGTGCCTTCGGTGTTTTCCATAGGAAGACTGTTGTAGCGGTAGGTGGATACAACCATAATACGGTGGGAGAGGACATGGAACTGGTGATGAGGATGCACGCCTACTATCGTGAAAATGACATGGACTATGAAGTGGCATACCTTCCAGATCCGCTATGCTGGACAGAAGCTCCCTCTGATTATAGCGTCTTATCACGACAAAGGAATAGATGGACACGAGGGACAATTGAGTGTTTGAAATTCCACAAGAAAATGTTCCTAAATAAGAAGTTTGGAGTCTTGGGATTCATCAGCTATCCCTATTGGCTGATAGCTGAATGGTTTGCTCCATTTGCGGAAGCAACTGCCCGAATAGCTTTTTTATCGCCCAACGTT
>CAZMYK010000647.1:0-1880 GCA_964570435.1 uncultured Saprospiraceae bacterium
CGAAAGAGATCAAAAACAACGAAAATCGGGGTTCACTAACACCTGGTGGAGCCTTAGAATTGATAAGAAGGGGACATAGGGTATTGGTCCAGCATAATGCCGGCTTGAACAGTGGATTGCCCAATGAAATATACGAGAAACAAGGCTGCGAAATCCTTCCTACGATAGAAGAAGTGTATGCGAAAGCTGAAATGATTATTAAGGTGAAGGAACCTATAGCATCAGAGTACTCCCTAATCAAAGAAGATCAACTTGTATTTACCTACTTCCACTTTGCCTCACATGAGCCACTGACGAAGGCCATGATAGACTCTAAGGCAGTCTGCCTAGCGTATGAGACAGTGAAAGATCATACTGGCGCCCTACCCTTGCTTGTTCCTATGTCTGAGGTAGCGGGAAGGATGTCCATTCAGGCTGGAGCTTCCTACTTGGAAATGCCACAGAAGGGTCGGGGAATATTGCTAGGAGGAGTACCTGGTGTTCAGCCTGCCCATGTTCTAATACTCGGAGGAGGCGTTGTTGGTACGCAGGCTGCAAAAATGGCTGCGGGACTTGGTGCAAAGGTCACCATACTTGACATCAATCTCAATCGCCTTCGACATTTAGCAGATATCCTGCCAGCCAATGTTACCACCCTCTATTCGAATGAATATAACATCAGACAACTTGTGAGAAATCATGACTTAATTATAGGTGCTGTGCTTATTCCTGGGGCAAAGGCTCCAAACCTCATCACTAGGGACATGCTCAAAGATATGAGACCAGGAGCAGTCCTGGTTGATGTAGCTGTGGATCAAGGAGGTTGCATAGAAACATGTAAACCTACAACACATGAGAATCCCACTTTTGTGATTGACGACATCGTCCACTACTGCGTCGCCAATATGCCTGGTGCAGTTCCTTATACTTCTACAGTGGCGCTAACCAATGCAACGCTACCCTATGCCATCCAACTTGCTGAAAAAGGATGGAAGAAAGCTTGCCAAGACAACAAGGCGCTAAAGGAAGGACTTAACGTAGTCAATGGTAAAGTTGTGTATGAGGCAGTTGCTCGGGCTTTCAACCTCGAATATGAAAATGTAGACCAAGTCTTATAGATTTCTAGTTGAATTGTCTTTCAAATCAACTCTATGACCATCCAGATTCTGCAAACTCTTTCTTTTGCGGACATTTATTCTGCATTCGAAATAATTTATGATTTTTTCGATACGTAAGTATGTGATTCCGCAGTTAATTATGTAAATTTAGATGTTAACTTTTTCACTAACCAAAAGAATACAGCTATGCATATTACTTTCGAAGAATTACGAAGAATCAAGCACAATTTACCTACTGGAAGCATTCACAGAATAGCCGAAACATTAAATGTTGAGGAACAGACTGTAAGAAATTACTTTGGGGCTAGCAAATATCAAAATGGTGGTATAGTAGGGAAACACATTCAGCCAGGACCAGATGGAGGATTTGTCTTATTAGAGGATACAAAGATTCTAAATCTTGCCAAGAACATGATCAACGTCGGAGAAAGTTAAGTTCAACAAAAAGGAAAACTGCAAACGAAAAATTAGAAAAAACTATAGATAACTGATTGAACATCAGAGGCCAATCTTACTGATGTGAAAATAATTAGTTGTCAAACTGCTTAAAATAACCAAGCCCAACATCATTCTGATCGAATAGTGTTGGGCTTTTTCTTTTTGAAATTAGTTGGCTTCAGATGTTCTCCCCCTTTTTTAGAGGCTAGGGATTGAGTCTTCTATTGTACTTTTATTGTCCTGCTTGAAGTCAAGATTGCATTTCATGCTAGTCTAAAATTACAAGTTCTACTTTAAAACCGTCATCATCTTCAATGATTAGCTCTCCTCCCAATCCCTTAGCTC
>CAZMYK010000647.1:1890-2938 GCA_964570435.1 uncultured Saprospiraceae bacterium
CGAATGCTCTTTTGGGTTTCCATTATCACGGATACTTAAAGTGAACCTCCTGCCTACTTTGCTAAAATCAATAGTGACTTCGGTAGCATCAGAATGCCTGAGAATATTGGTGATCGCTTCCTTAAAAATTAGATAGTAGTTCTGTCTAGATTCTGGATCTATATTCTTGGTAAGATCTATTCCAGAGAGATTAAAATGTACATCAACATTTTTCTTCGATAAGTTTTTCTCCGCAAAACTTCGCATGCGATCAATTAGGTTTTCATACTTGTCTTTTCTTGAATCTATGGCCCAGACCACATCTCGCATGCCCTCCATAGCCTTTCGACTCATAGCACTTATTTCGTTAAGCTCTTCTTTCATTTCCCCCTCAGCGTCATAAGAAAGAACTTCGGATTGAAGTGCAACGCCGGATAACAAGGAACCTACATCATCGTGAAGGTCGCTCGATAACTTGGTCCGAAGTTTCGCATCGGCTTCTTGACGCATTAATTGCTCCTTAAATCTTGCATTGACAAAGAAGTATGTTATACCACCCGCTAACAGGAAGAGTGAAATCTGAACCCACAGCCTTTTATACCAAACCTGGGCCTTTTTCACTTTGATTTTAAGCTCTTCAAAATTCTCGCTCTCTGGCTTTAGATAGGTCCTTACTAGGACTTCGTACTTCCCGCTTGGAAATGAAATAAACTCAAATTCGCTTTTACTCGAATAATTGCTCCATTCATCCTTTATTTCAGGAATCTTGTAGCGATAGAAGACCTCATTCTCAAAAGATGGAGAAGCCATGGCCAAGGTCACATCTGTGTCAGAGGCATTTAACTTTATTTCACTTCCACTATTCAGCTTTTCACTAAGAATCCTGGGGACTGATTCATTCTTGTTGAATATGGTTACTGAAGATAGGTAGGGTTTTGGAACAATTAGATCATCTTCAAACTGTAATTCCTCAGGAAGAAAGGAGTAAAGTCCATCTATACTTCCAAAGTAAAACCTCCCTTCACTTGATTTTAGCATAGAATTTCTGTTGAATTCGATGCCTGCCAGC
>CAZMYK010000648.1:0-2935 GCA_964570435.1 uncultured Saprospiraceae bacterium
AAGCTGATGATTCTTATGGCTTCTGATAAAATTCCTTATCCATTATTCACGTTAATCAAACAAGAAGGAAAAGAAATGGAAAAAAGAGTACAATTAAAGTGGAATCTGTGTTTACTCGTGTGCACTTGCTTGATGGCTTGCAATGTTCCTGCCGATGACAAAGCAAATCAGGAAGTTAAACAGGAGGATACTGAATTGAAAAGAGAGGGTGGAGTCGAAGCGAATGAGACTGCCAATTTTGTTCAACCGAAGGCAATAGCTGAGCCTCTTGTTACACATATATATACTGCCGATCCTTCAGCCCATGTTTTTGATGATCGACTATATATTTACCCCTCCCATGATTGGCAATCAGATGTACCTCAAGATGACTTAGGAAGTCACTTTGATATGAAGGACTACCATGTTCTTTCCATGGATGAGGCAGGTGGTGAAGTTACAGACCACGGGATAGCTCTTGATCTCAAGGATGTTCCTTGGGCCTCAAAGCAACTATGGGCTCCTGACGCCGCCACCGCAAATGGAAAGTACTACCTATATTTTCCAGCAAAAGACAAAGACGGAATCTTTAGAATTGGGGCGGCTGTGGGAGATCAACCGGGAGGTCCCTTTGTCGCTGAACCGAAACCCATAGCGGGTAGCTTTTCGATGGATCCAACTGTCTTCGGGGATGACGATGGGACATTCTATATGTATTTTGGAGGAATCTGGGGAGGCCAATTGCAACGCTGGAGAAGTGGCGCTTATGATCCCGAAGGCGAAGAACCAGCGGACGATGCCCCCTCCTTAATGCCGAAGATTGCCCGAATGAATAAAAACATGGTAAGTTTTGCTGAAGAGCCAAGGGACGTGATGCTCCTTGATGAGGATGGAAATCCGATTTTGAAAGGGGACAATAGTAGGAGGTTCTTCGAGGCCGCATGGGTTCACAAATATGATGGCAAATATTACTTCTCCTACTCTACAGGAGATACCCATCTAATCTGCTATGCCACGGGTGATAGTCCCTATGGACCTTTCACGTACCAAGGTGTGGTGCTGAATCCAGTGATTGGCTGGACCAATCATCACTCTATTGCAGAGTTTCAAGGCAAATGGTATATATTTTACCACGACTCTACCCTTTCTAAAGGAGTTACGCATCTTAGAAGTGTGAAAATGAGCGAATTGAAGCACAATGCTGATGGGACAATTGAAACCATAGATCCTTATTTGGACTAAGTTTTGCAATTGCATCTAGGCAGTACAATACTGACCAATTCGTGATTCTTCTGGTGAGCCAATTTATTCCGTCGTCCATTATTAATGCTTCCAAACAACTCAATCACGCTTCTGCGTCTCTAACTATTCAAAACGATCGAATTGCCCTAACATTATTTAATGTGGATTTGATCTGCAAAGAAATGCCTCCCGTGTCCCAGTACGTGTATACTCTTACATCTGTTTGCTGAATTTCTTCATTAGAGGTCCAATATCTAGTATTAGCTGTAAACGCATATAATCCAGGTGTGATCAGGTTTGCAAAAATCCTCGAAAATTCTGTTGTGGACGGCAAGTACCAGTCTCCGTATCCACCACCTGTATAGTTTTGACATGCCTTAGCTGCCGAAGTTAACGTAGATCCCTGAGTGTTCTCGATGATCAATTGTGTATTCAACTTTCCAGCGTATATCCCTGTTCCGTCAGCATCATCCTAACTTGCTAAGACCTATAGTTGCCTAATTTTCGAAAGTGCCAAAACTCTTGAATTCACATCTAGTTTCAGATAGCAATTCTTCAGATGCGACTTCACTGTATTTGGACTAATATTGAACTGTTCAGCTATTTCTTGATTTGATTTACCTTGATAAATTTGTAACAACAAGTCATATTCACGCTGGGTGATGCTACTTACTAGATGATCATTGATCTTTTCGATCGAAGGAAACCCATGAGACTGCATTAGGTGAAAGTTCTGTAGTGCAATTTCTATAGTCGTGAAAATATCAGCTCTTTTGAATGGCTTTGTGATGTACGCCATAGGTTTTGTCTGGCGAGCTTCACCTAGTGTTTGAGGGTCAGAATAAGAGGTAATGTAGATAAATGGTATCTGTAAATTCTCATTAATATATTGAGCAATTTCAATTCCATTCACGGTGCTTTCCAAGTTGATATCAAGTAAGACAAGGTCCACTTTCTCTGTCTTGAGTTTGTTCAAGGCATCTCCAGGACTATAAGCAGGTTCAATCACATGATAGCCATAGGACCGACATGTTTCCGCCAGGTCCTCGGCGATCATTACCTCATCTTCTATTACTAAGACAGAAATCATATTGCTCAAATATTTTTAGAGCCCTTGTGTTCACCTTTGATGTCTTTAGGAAAAAGGTTTTCAATGAACTCTAATTCCTTCTGGAATGCCTCTAAGATATACCGCTTGGGATCTCGATTTTTGCTCGAATCGTAATTGCTCTTAAGCTTGAGTATCTTTGCTTCTCTTCTTTTCATCAAGCTCTTTTATAGTTTTTAATGGTGATCCGAACACAAGTTCCATCATCTGAAACCACCTCTAGATCGCCTTCCAACTTTCGAGTAAACGACTTTATTAGTTTCGTCCCGAATCCATCCTCGGTTTCCTGAGGACCGATGCCATTGTCTGATATTTCCAAGGAAAGAAGTTCCGAATCCTCTTGTAGCTTCACTGTCACTGTTCCTTCCTCCTTTCCCACAAAGGCATATTTCAGGGCATTGGATATCAGCTCGTTAATTACCAAGCCGATGGGAATAACTGTAGACACATCAAGTGTGATGTCGTCAATGTCATAGGCTATTTTTATCCTCTCCCCATTGATGTTATAAGTCGAGAATATATTGTCAGCTAGTAAAGGTATGTAGTTCCTCATATTGACCCCAGTCACATTATCTTCACGATATAGATTTTGATGAATAAGGGCCA
>CAZMYK010000649.1:0-2935 GCA_964570435.1 uncultured Saprospiraceae bacterium
ATTCAGGGAAAATGTAAGACCCGTCATACCTCCAAATGAACTCAGCCAGATAGGTTTCCTTGAAGTCGTAGGTTACCCGACCATAGTAGCCAAGTCGAGCTCTATCGTAAGCTCCACCTCCTGTCTGCTGTCCTACGGAAGCACCGGCAAACAACTGATCGACTGCCGGCGAAATGAAATCTCTTCTAAATGAATTAAAGTCAGAACCGGTGAAGCGCTCCCGAGTTACACCAGCAAGCGCACTTAAGTTACTATTTCCACCGATTTTGGTATCATACCTCAAAATTGCTGTGAGGTTGTTATTAAGGACAGATTCAGAAGACTGCCTGAGACTAGGTTTCTTGAAGTTTGATCTGACTGCTGGGGTCAAAGTGATTTCCCCTGTGTTCAAATAAGAATCTCTGTCTAAGTAGTACAACTCCCAAGGTGTCTGCCAAGTTTTGGTTGTTTCATTGTTCTTATCTATTGCTGCAGAAAGATTAAGGACAAGTCCCTTGATCCAAGGATTAGTAACGTCTAGTCCCATGTTGATCTGAGTCAGGTCTTTCGGATTATCTACATATCCAGTTGCATTTGTTGTAATGACATACGGATTCTGACCATTTTCAATGTCCGGCCCAGGTTCACCTGTAGGCCACACTTCTGGTTCAGTAGGTCTTCCCCTCATTAACATTCTAAAAATCGCCCCAGCATTTTCAGTGGGGTAGTTTCTTGCCTCACGACGCACCATCACACCTAGGTTAGCATTGATGTAGTTGTTAATTTTTGCGTCGACATTTGTTCTGAAACTATATTGATCATAGTAGGTCGCAGATTCTCTGTAGATCGCATCCTGATGAGTATAACCCAAAGAAGCAAAATACCTAATATTCTCAGAGCCTCCATTTATGGTCAATCCATGTCTCTGTTGAGGTGCCCAAGTTCTAAATGCATCTCCGAACCAATCCGTATCTGGATAGGCCCAAGGATCACTTCCATCAGCATGTCTTGCAACAGCCTCTGGGCTGAAGTTCGCACTTAGACTTCCAACGCCTGAAGTCGGTGAATCATATACACCTGTAGACTTTATAGCTGCTGAGGCCGCACCCCACTCGTTAGCAGGAATTGACTTATATATTGGTAATTCATTCATGATATTAGCATATTCCTCGGCGCTAGACATTGCTGGCGTAATGGTAGGTTGAGACCATCCTTGGTTAAAGCTATATGAGATTGTTGGCTTACCGATTTTTCCACGCTTGGTGGTGATCAAGATGGCACCATTAGCAGCCCGTGCCCCATAAATTGCGGCTGATGCATCTTTCAGTACAGAAACTGATTCAATATCTTGTGGATTTAGTCTCCCGAATCCACCATCACGATCTGGAATCCCATCTATGACGATCAGTGGGCTGCTATTTCCGAGGGTATTCGTCCCTCTTATCGTAATCCGAGCATCATCAGCACCTGGTTCCCCAGAAGGCTGGACAACAGTCAAACCGGAAAGCCTACCATTTAAGGTACTGGTAAGATTGACTGAAGGTGCCTTGATTATTTCATCACCTTTCAGCTGTGACACAGCTCCCGTTACTGTGACCTTCTTTTGTGTTCCATAAGCAACAACAATGACTTCACTCAGCTGCTCGCCGAGCCCCATTGTGACATTGATCACCGGATCACTGCCCACCGTAATTTCTTGGCTTGTATAACCGATGTATGAAAATTCAAGTATATCGCCTTGGTTGACATCGAGAGAATAGTTACCATCGATATCAGTGGTGGTCCCATTGCTGGAATTCTTGACCAGCACATTGGCACCAATCAGCGTCTGCCCCTCATCATCGACAACCGTACCGGTCACTGTCATTTGGGCCATCAGCCCAGCCGAAAAGAAGAAAGCTAAAAGAAAGATTGTAAACTTCTTTTGCATAAAGTTAGAGTTTAGTTAGTTAGAAAATTGTGCTCAAACAATTACTGCAAAACGCTCTAAAGTAAAATGCAAGTTATGTGTTGAAATTAGAGTATTTCCCAGAATATAACTGAAGTTAAAAACTATTATGCAAAATATAACAGTGTCTTTGTGCTTTTTTTTAAAAATCGACGAAAAACGATAGCGCATGGGAATTTGACGACAATCTAGGTAGACAACAATATTGATAGGCCTCTCATCACGTTGCGAGCACATGAAGCACTGCTCAAGCTAAAGTCTAGCCTTAAAGATCGCATTGGTCTTGAACTCAGAGCTTACTCCATCAAACCAAACTAGGCGACATTCTTATATGAAAAAAATAAGATCGGACCTATTCTCGCATTACGAGCAACTTCATCATTTCTCGAGCTGATACCCTAGCTTTTAGATCTATAAAGTCTCGCGGAGTTTCATCGCCCATTTCGTAGGTCACAGCTTCAGCACCAAACTGGACAACAAACCAACCCTTAGAAACAGGTGTAGACAAGGGACCAGGATCCTCATATGCTTTTCCTTCCCCAAGCACGTTTTCGATAGATTCAATCCAGTACTTTCTAAAGTCCATGAGATGCTCGTGCTCATCGGGATACGTATAATAAACATCTTCTTGTGTGGAATGAAAGTCAATTCCCAAGATCACATCCGACTTTTTCTCATTGGTATAGGATACTATATGGCTAGCAATTTGCTTAATTTCTGGTTGCCGATAAAACTGCCAATCTCTATTAAGATCGATTCCTGCAGCACTATGCCTCCAATGCCCTAAGTCGACACCATCAGGATTAAGTAGAGGATAGACTAGGACACGATACCTCTTTCTGAAGGCAGTAGAAAGATCCGAGTCATTGAGGACTTCATCAAGGTAACTCTGCAAAGCCATATATCCAGAAATCTCTGGAGGGTGTTGCCGACTAATGAACACAATGGTCTCACTCTTAGAATCGCTTGGCTCGGAAACAGCTCCAAATAGCCGTCTACCCAACTTAG
>CAZMYK010000650.1:0-2930 GCA_964570435.1 uncultured Saprospiraceae bacterium
TTAGGGCCTTGCAAGCATAATTCAATTTTAGATTTTTGACCGTGAATGCCTTGTTAAATCTATCAATCTGTCGCTTAATTATAGCAGAATCATAAATATAGACTGGTAATCCATACTCTTTTGCAATTTCCAAAGGATCAACCCCTCCACTTAATAGGTACTTTCCGTCTTTTAGCTCCATTTCAAATTCTATGATTAAAAAAAGTCAAATTTATAAATTATCAGTCGTGCTTGTCCGTCTTTAATAAAATATAACACCAACCCACCATTTCTGTGAAAAATTGCATCTTTAAGCTGTATCGCAATTTTGATAAGGTAATTTGGATTTAGAAAGAAATATATCGCTGATCAGAAAGGGGGACAGGAAGGCTCAAAAGGAATTGTATGAGCACTACTCTCCCACACTATTTGGCATATGTCGGAGGTACCTTAAGCAGACCGCTGACGCGGAAGATGTATTTCTGAACGGAATGTTCAAGATATTCGATAATATCAACAAATTCAAAGGGGATGGGAGTTTCGAGGGATGGATGAAGCGGATTATGGTTAACGAAAGTTTGATGCATATCAGGAAGCACAAGAAACTTAATCTTGTTGTCGAATGGACTCAAATCGACAAGGCAGCAGACCCTGTGGTCTACAGCGACCTTGCTGAAGAAGAACTCAAGAAGTTGATTCTTGATCTGCCGGACGGCTATCGGACCATCTTTAATCTCTACGTGCTCGAAGGTTATAAGCACAAAGAAATTGCTGAGGAGTTAGGAATAAGTATTAACACCTCGAAATCGCAGCTAATTCTAGCAAGAAAAAAATTGCGAGAATTTATCAAAAAAAAAGACTTGACTAGAGACTATGGAGGATTTCAAAAAAATATTTGACGAGGCACCTGATCGGAGATTGTGGGATAGACTTGACGAACGTTTGGAAAAGAAGAGCAACCTTAAGAAATTGAAGTTTTATAGACTTGCAACATTAGCGGCAATGGTGACTGCCCTTGTAGCCGCTGTTTCCTATTTTAACCACATTCTAGACGATCACAATCCCCACCTATTTGCCTCTAATGAAGGATTTAGTTCTTTTGTGGTGGAAGAACTTACAAATGAGGAGGAAGGACTTTTTGACATGTCCTACTTTGCTGAGATCCGAAGTGCTTACAGTAACGATGCGAGAAAAGAAGAAGTAGAATTAGCTGGAGATTATTTTGCAAAAGATGGCGAAATCGGACTTAGTATTGAATTACAGAACTATTCCTATGTATTGTCCTTCAGCTATGATGGTTTTCCAGACCTTGAATTAGAATCCATCAATGGTCAGACAATGTACTTCGAATCTAAAAAAGGGGATCAACTTAAGATGAACATTGAGCCCTATGGCTTGAGACTCTTAGAATGTGATTTCCTGCCTGAATATGATAACTATCAATTTAAGAAGCTTAGTTCTATTTGAAGGGGCGTCGCTGCACCCACTCTTCAGTGGGATTAAGGGTATCTACAATTTTTGCCACAATATTGTTAATGACCCCATTCTGGTGTTTCAAGTAGCATAACATCTCATAGGGTTCAGCTCCCATGCTACTCTTGATTTCCATCGCAGTCCGAGAAAAATTAATGGTCTCAAATTCATATTTCAATGAAAGATCAACCATATCGTACAATGAATTGAGGTAGAGCTGGTGATTTCTATTGTAGGTAGGATCGTAGCCTAGAAAATGCGCATTCATTTCTTTTACGTTGTCAATGCATGTATAAAAGGCCACCATCTCATCGCCATCAAAGTAGGCAAACAATCTAAATTTATCTTTGAGGTTCTTTTTGAGTTCAGCAAAATAATCCTCATGCAAGAAAAAGAGGTTAAAATTGATATGATCCACTATGAATCTGTATAATTCATAAATCCTCTTGTTGTACTTCTTGATATCTACGTAATCAAGTTCTCGTAGCTCAATGCCCTTGAGTTTCTTCCTAGCCCGTTTTGCTCTGACTCGATATTTCGACTGAAAGGCCTGAAGGTAGTCACTGTAGTCCTTCCACTCAGGCTTCAATTTTAGAATCATATTTGGCTGAACGGAAAACTCCTGGTACTTACTGGAGTCAATACTGTGTTTCTTAAAACTCTTATCTTCATAGAAATCCTTCAAAAAGGTGACCTTAATATTGTGACTTCCTTTATTCAGGTGTTTCCGATAGGCCTCCATTATTTCTTCCGCAAGCAAATAGTTTCTCTTGTGAGAGTTCGAAGACTGGAAGTGATAAGCATAATTCCCTGTCAAAAGCACAGAACCGCAGACGATTCCTTCGAAGCTAATCATCTTAGAAAACCTGCGCTTAATACTATTTCCTAGACGCCCAGTGACAGATGTTTGAGGTTTAAACTTGATACTTTCCGAGGCTACAAAGGCCTTGATTTGGCAAGATAAGACCCCCGTGAGTAAACCTCCATCGTAAACGAGTAGATATCTGTTCACCATTCCCGAAGGTGAGGCATTTTCTACTGCACGTAGAAAATCTGGCGAAAAGAAGACGGATAAATCCTTGGTAATTTCCCTCCACTCATGTGCGATTTCATCAATTTTTAGAAATTCCGAAAATGAAATCGATTCATTCAATACTATACTACCTGGCATCCATAACCTTTAAACGTAACCCTAACAATAAAATTCTCAAATTGTTACGAATCCAAAAACTCAATAGCCCTAGAGTCATTTTCCCAATTTAATGATTTCAGAGAATCAAAGCCCTTAGAATAGGTCACCCAAGTCTCTATCATCTTTTGTACACCGTAATAAATGCTTATAAAGTCAAAATAGTTATTTATTGGCGCGGTAATTAGATTGGGATTGGTTGGCCGAGCGACAATTACAGTATTTTCCGAGCCGTCGTTGTAGGTCAATTTCGCAAATGGGTGGAAATCTACCTTCCTGCCAGATGAAA
>CAZMYK010000651.1:0-2924 GCA_964570435.1 uncultured Saprospiraceae bacterium
CTAAGCTGATGATTCTTATGGCTTCTGATAAAATTCCTTATCCATTATTCACGTTATTTTAAGCCTCCATGATCTTGAATTTGATGCAGTGATCGTAGAAAAGATAACTGCAAGCAAGGCAGATCCATTGCTAGTAACTTCCAAAGTACCTTCTCAGAAACCATTCTAAGGCTAAGAGGCCAAAAATTAGGAAGAAGACCCACTTGTTATCCATCCACTTATTGGTCCTAGAACTGGCATATACGACGGGTTTGATCTGGTCGTTTGCTTTGATTTTCTCGGCCAAATTATCCAGGCCTGACAATGAAATCATTTCACCACCATACTTTTCCGAGAGACTTTTTAGTAGTCCATGTCTGGCGGTCATATCAAAGGATTCAAGCTGTATACTCTCTACACTGAAGCGACCAGATTGCTCGACCGTCCTGCCATTCGCATCAGTCCTGGCTGAAAACCGATAGCTACCAGCTGGAAATTGACCAGCATCCAAATAGTAAAAGTCTGCCCGCCGCGAAAATACAAAGTCGAAGTTCTCTCCATCTGCATTAGTGATGGTAATATTTACATCTGGTTCATTTATCTTTTCATAGCTATCATTGTATAGCTCGGCAGTAATTATGATTTCTTCGTTTTCCTTGAAGATATTTTGTGAGGGAGAAACTCTGAACTTCCGTTTATCCTCCTTCAGGGTCAAATACTGAAGAGACTTACCGATCAATTCCGAAACTTCATCATAGTGACTTTTCTGCAGATAATTAAAGAGTCGCCATTTCCAGATTCCCTCAGCTGCAATGACACCTGTTTTTACTCCTGCCTGGTCACTGAAGGCTAGCAGTGGGTAGGCGGTTTCTACCTTACCGATCTTTTGCGAAAGCAAAACAGAGGTCCCAGGACCAACTTTATAATTTCCAAAAGGAGATAACAAAGGAGGGTAGTTTGAAATCTCACTCTTTAGCGCATCGGTAATACTAAATGACTTAAAATCACCATCTAGGGAGGCTTGTACATCGTTCAGTGAATTGCTGTTACCTTCTAGCGATAAGACGCTTTGCATAGCATTAAACTTGGATTGAGAAGTCTGGCTTCCTAATACAAATAACCTCGCAGCATTCTTCAAGTTTGGTCGATTTAGTAGGGCTGAGACATCAGTTTTACTGCTAGGTAGGTTGTGCAGTACCACTAAGTCATAGGGATTGCTGTCGAATTGTGGATCAGCTGCATAAGTAGTCTCAATCTCGTAATTCTTATTGGCTTCAATAATTTGCTTCAAGGCCGAAACATCTGGATGAGGAGCATTAGCAAGAAGAAGTATTTTCTGTCTAGAATCCAATACTTCGATGAATATGTCCTTTCGATTGTTTTGCCTTGTGACCTCATCCTCAATACCACTTAGCGTCGCAACATATCTAACTACGCCAGCTTGATTGGCTTCAATGATGAATTCTTCTGTTGTAAAGAACTCGTTTTCATCAATTCTGATTGTTCTATCTTCTATCTTAGTCAGACGACCATTTTCCTCATACTTTGAGATTCTAAGATTAGACCTTGCTCCTGCTGAGTTAATGGCCTCTATGTCTATTTGGACAGAGAATCGATCTCCTAAAAAGACGATATTGTTGTTTAACGCTCTTTTCAGGATGAGGTCCTTTTTCTGGGTTGTATCTCCTACGGCAATGGCGTATAAGGGTGCCGTAATGTTAGAGTTTAGGTATAATGGGTTTTTCCCCTCGTTGAATATGCCATCGCTCAGGATGACGAGAGCTCCCACATTTTGATTAATGTAAAGCTCGTCCAAGTCTTCGAAGACATTTTCAAGATTCGTACTTTTTCGGTCGATGGAATCAAGCTCGGAAGTAGAAAGCTCATTGCTGAAGAAGTAGCGGTCCACTTGGAAGTCTTTCTTTAGACCCTCACTAAGATTTTCAATTTGCAGTGAAACTTGACTTGACTTGGGTAATTCTGAAACAGAAGTAGATTCATCGGTGGCAACAATAATTATTGGATTTTTCGTCTCTTCGAAGATCGACTTCAGCATCGGTACTAAGAGTAAAAAACTTAGCAAGGACACTGCTCCAAAACGCAGAAAACCCAAGAGGATGGGAAACCATGATTTTTGTTCTATGAATTTCTTATCTCTAAAATAAAGTGCTAAGGCATAAATAATTCCCAAGACGATGCATGCAAGCATGTAGATGGGAGAGGATTGGAAAGTAAAATTCAACAAAGTATATCAATTATCTCACACAAATATGTGAATTACTCATCTATAACACGTTATTAGTGTTAAGTATTTTGAAAAAGACGCTTTATTGCAATTCAATTGGAACGTTTCACGTTTTGATTTTAGTTTTATAGTTTATAAACTTGTACATGAAGAAAGGACTCCTAGTGATCGTTTTGCTTATTGTCAGTGCCCAATTGTGGTCAGCACACATACTAATTCCCATGGAGAGTGAACGGCAACGTGATCACTTGAAAGCTTATGGAGTGACCTATTGGATTTTAGAAGCTGGTGGTGAAGCATACTGGTTACTGAACTATCAAGGAGGAAGTTTCGCCTTCGCACACTCTGACCGTGCTGAGAAGGAATTGCTGACTAGGGGAGTATCATATGAAGTAATCAGTGATAGCCAATTCAATAAAATTAGATCTGACATTGGCGACCCTGAGGTAAACCAAGAAGTAATAAAGTTGGAAAAGGCACCTAAGATCGCAGTCTACACACCTAGTTTTAATAGCCGCGGAGAGAAGATCCAACCCTGGGATGATGCTGTTACACTTGTTCTGACTTATGCCGAGATACCTTATGAAACAGTGTATGACCGAGAAGTTCTAGAAGATAAGTTAGCAGAGTACGATTGGTTGCACTTACACCACGAAGATTTCACAGGCCAATATGGAAAATTTTATGCCTCTCAACATAC
>CAZMYK010000652.1:0-2920 GCA_964570435.1 uncultured Saprospiraceae bacterium
TAGCATCTACTTCCTGGCATCTGCGATCTCCTATATGGCGATATTCGAGGAGAAGATCTCTTCTGATTTTCAAGTGCCCGATATCATTCACGGTGAGATTTCGCAAAACTTTGAAGAGATCATTGATTATGCTTGGACTTACCTTGTCGAATTCAATGATCCAGAGGGGAATTCTAGGGTCTTCTTCCAGCAAGTTTCTGCAAACAAACACACAGAACTTTCTACAACAAAAATTTGGCCTAATCCAAGCGAAAATCATATAAATATCAATACTGCATATGATGTCGATCAAGTAGTCATTGTTGACTTGATGGGAAGGCTTGTCCACAAAGAAGCCTTCACAAATAGGGTAGACTTGCCGATGAGCAGCAAAGGCCTTTACATATTATCCCTAGTGTCCGAAGGTGAAGTGATATACTCTCAACTTGTCACGTTCGGAAAGTAGTTTGCGATTTTCGCCATGCAAGTAGGCTGGGTCCCAGGTTTATTTTAAGGCAGATTCCCTAAAAGGCAATTGAACCTTGAGCAGCAAAATTGCACCAGATCTGCCTGATTGAAAGTCTCTATTTCTGAGCAAATGGGCGAAATGAAAAACTTAACGCACCAGCCTTTTTGGAGGACACAAGAGACTGGGGCGGAAAGAAGAGCACCTTTTAATCTCAAAGCAAGGACTAGTCTTCTTCAATTATATTTTTTACTCTTCCTACTTCTTTGGTGTCGAGCATGACTTTGATTCCGTGGGGATGAAAGGATGACTTTGTCAATATTCGTTTCACAAAACCTTCGGTGAGTTCTCCGCTGCGTTGATCTTGCTTTTGAACAACTTCAACAAGTAGTCCTTCGTGAATATTCTCTCTTTTTCGCCCATCCATATTTCTAGGTTCTTTTATAGTCATCTTGGAGACGGACTATGTCATCCTCATCTGATGGGTGGTCAGGATCTGTGTGCTGCCAGATTTCTGCAACTTTACCCCAGTCGTCTAGTCCGATTAAGCGGTGTCGCTCTCCCTTCTCTAGGGTGATCACCTCACCCACCGCATATGACTTCATTTCTTGTTCTTCATCCGTATCACTTCTGACCACTCCTACTGAGCCTTCCACAACAATCCATACCTCTGACCTCCTGTAGTGGTATTGCCAAGAAAGCCTTTTCTTAGGTTCTACAATTAGGATTTTTGGGCTCACCTTATTCTTCTTAGTCAAAGATTCAATCTCAAACGTCGGAAAGTACTCTTTGATAAATTGCTCCGTATGGGACTCATCAATCACTAAGAAACCGCCCCATGGCCGTTGAAAGTCATAGCGCTCCAAAGAATAGCCCTTACCTAGCATTTCTTCCTTTGTCCTTTCGAAAATATTACTCATTCATTGCCTTTTTACAAACAATCGTAAATTTATCGGAAAAGTTTAGAAAACGAAATTATTTTGAATATTGAAATCGATGCGCGATCGTGATTGTTGTAGAGCTTGTGTTAGCACCTGCTGCGAAGTTTATACCAGAGATGCCATTGCGTTCTCGCAAGCCTACATCAAGCCTTGGGACCACTTCCAAACTGATATAGAACTTTTCATTTAGATCATACATCATTCCTAAGATGTATCCTAAGCTTATGGAACCACCGAGGCTGCCTTCTTCAAAGAATGAATAAGTGAATCCAAATCCAGGACTTAGACCATGGTAGAATGCTGCATTTTCACTAATTGGTATTCTCTTTTCCAATCCAAACTGTAGATTCAAACTAGACTGCACACTAAGTTCTGTGAAAATTTCTGACGCAAAACGAAGGTGACTAGCGGAAAGCCTGTAGTAGTTTCCTTGCTGATTTTCCATTTTAAAAATAGCGCCAATTTTCGCCAAGCCATTAAAGCTTGCTCCGACCTCATAGGAGGTCGATTGTGCATTTACTGAGATAAAAGATGTGAAAATGCAGAGTGATAAGAATGTTATGATTCGCGTGGTCATATTCGTCTTTTTAAGTTAAACTAATAGAAATACAACTCTTGTCTACTTAGAATCCCTTGGAAAGCTATTAGTCTAGAGACCTAGGTAAAGAAGCAAGGAGCTGTTCAAATCTATCAATTTATCTTACTGTAAGACGAAAGCAATCATTGGCTTAACACAAGCTTAACGCGTCTTAGGATTTTCTTTTTACTATTGACCAGCCTGGTATTCTAACTTCTTAATTACAGATTTCTTGTTAGACTTAATAACTAGAAAGTACATTCCAAATGGAGCACTTGCAGGAAAGGAAAAATCGTAGGCTCTTACACCACCTTCGACAAGCTGGCGAGACAGTAATTGCTTGACCCTATCTCCGTTGATATTAATCAGGTACATTTCCATCAGCTGATCCCGAGGTAGTAGAAATTCCACTTTGAATTCCATGTCGGATGGGTTAGGGTAGATGGTAAATTCAATGTTTGCCAGGGATATGTCCTCCTGCTCAAAAGCAACCACTTCTGCTTGATTGCTCGCAGTGGATTTTTGCGCTTTGGCATTGGAAATAAGTGTGCAAAGTAGGACTAGACTCAATAATAAATGTCTCATAAAGTTCTTTTAAAGTTTTAATTACATATTACGAAATATCATAATTCGTGCCAGTAATGAACTTATTGATGTACCCATGGTTATTTTTCTATGAAAAATAAGTTTGATCTTTCTTCCATGCCAGACCAGTCTGATAGGATTGCAATTGTAACTGGTGCAAACATCGGTCTAGGATATGAGACGGCTATTGGTCTTGCCAAGAAAGGAGCGAAGGTGGTGATGGCATGCAGGAACTTGGAAAAGGCAGGTGAAGCAAGGAAGATGATCAGCGCCGCTGTGCCAGGTGCAGATCTTGATATTATTCCTCTTGACCTTTCTAGTAAGAAGTCCATCGAGGCATTTGCTGTCGAGTATCAGGAAAGGTATGATCAT
>CAZMYK010000653.1:0-2920 GCA_964570435.1 uncultured Saprospiraceae bacterium
CCTCAATCAAGCCATTCTTGTCGAGAAGATATTCGATTGCGTTAAAGATAAATTGTTGGTTCCCTTTGAAGCTTCTTTGCTCCCACTGATTATAGCCTAGGGGAGTAATCCTGTTCGAATTTGCGCTGTACAAGTTCTTTGCAAAGTCAGAATCGGAAACTACTATCATTCTAGTACTAGGAGAGGTGGGTTGAAATTCTTCACCGATGTCATTCAACATCGAGTTCATCCTTTCAGATACCCTGTTAGTAAAGAAGGATTCAAATTCACCTTCCACTAAAACGGCTAGAGGCTGAGGGCCCTTATTAAACTTAGACTCATCCATATCGTAACGCAGAAATTCGAAGTTCAGCCGCATTGGAGCTAACTGAAAACGAGAATACCTAGAACTGGTAAGCAAGACCTCCTTTCTAATCTTAGCTTTAGTTTGGATCGTATCGATGGTGCTCGGATAAAAGAAATTCACCCTATCAATGCTCTTGACAATAGGATGCTGCGACTTAGGTGCTACCAGGGGATGGTAGACATAGGGTATTAACTCTTGTTGGGCCTTACCACCCTGTGTTCCAATGACTTGGGGAATCCTTGTTGATTCCATATCTAGGACCAGGTTAGGTTGAATTCTTACGCCATATTTAAATAACATGTCTTCCAAACCCAAGGGGTAGATGGTCGGAACGTAATTACCGTACTTCTGTATACTATCGAGCGATGCCGTTAAGTAGTCTATCATCCACAGGACCTTTCCCCCCTTCATAACATATTGGTCAATTTTGAACTGGTCTTGGAGGCTAAATTCCTGCGATGGACCAGCCACAATAAGCAAGTCAAGTTCTTCACCGATCGCTGGAATACTTTCTAGATCTATGCGGCCTAGGTCATAGTTAGTCTTTAATAAGTTTCCAAGAGCTGCAGTCTGCTGCTCCTCAAGCTCACCATTTCCACTGGTGAAAAGAATATTCGGTTTATTTGCAGTCCTCAGTTTCTGGATGGCATCGGCAAACTTAAATTCTAAAAGACTAACAGAATTATTCAGTGCTACTTCGGCATTGATTCCGCTCCCTTGGGGCTCCAGAAGATTAATGGCAACTGAACGTGAGCCCATATTTAAAACGGCAAATGGATAAATCAATTTCTCCGTCGTCTCATTATTAGCTGCTACTCTAAGATTAGTAGGAAAAATTCCCATTTGACTTAGTTCTTCCTTTCTTGCATTGGACTTCTCCTTACCACCTGCAGTGGGATCTTCGAAATCAAATTCGATTAGAGGGTTGACAGCTCTAAAATCTTTAAGAGTTTCCAAGGTAGCTTGCCTGAGCCTCTTGAATCCAGACTGCAAGTTCCCGTCCAATAACACCTTGATGTAAACTACATCTTCAGTCTCTTCAAGAAAATTCTTAGTGGCATCTGTGAGGGTATAGCGCTTTTCTTCTGTAAAATCCCAGATTTCATAAATATAGTTACCTGCAATATTTACAACTATTATTACAGCCAGCAGCAAGATAAAATTCAGAATGTCTCTCTTCATTTCTACCAGTTCTTTTTATCGATGGAAAGCTTTGTAGCTAGAATAAAGATTACTATCACTGAGATGAAATATAAGAGGTCTCTAGTATCAAGGACACCTCGACTAATTGAATTGTAGTGATATTCAATTCCTAACTTTTGTACGAGGTCATCAAAAGTTCCAAAGAAAATGGGAAGACTACTCAGGTATTGAAAGCCCCAATGGAAGAGGAAGCATAAGAAGGCTCCAATCACAAAGGACACAATCTGGTTTCTGCTAATAGAAGAAGAAAAGATCCCAATTCCCGTGAAGACGGCCGAAAGCAGGAATAGTCCAAAGTAGGATCCCACAACAGCACCTGAATCAATGTTGCCTACCGGTGAACCCAGTTGGTGGACCGAATAGAAGTATAGAAAGGTAGGTAGTAGCGCCAAAAGAACAAGCAGGAGGACCGAAAAGTACTTCCCTAATATTAATTGGATCGAAGAAATGGGCTTAGTTAGCAGCAACTCCAAGGTCCCATTTTGGTGTTCCTCTGCGAAACTACGCATCGAAATAGCGGGGATCAAGAAGATAAAAACCATTGGCGCCATTGTAAATAATTGATCAAGCGTTGCGTAGTTATAATTCAATACACTTGTTTCCTGGAAGACCCACATAAATAAGCCAAGAAACAATAGGAAGACTCCCACGATGATGTAGGCAATGAGCGAGCTGAAGTAGGCACTCAATTCTCTGTTAATTATTGTCCACATCAGTTGGCTGTTAGTTTAGTAAAGACGTCCTCCATGGTATAATCTTCCAAGCGTAATTCTAAAAGACTAAGACTTTCACTTACAGCAAGTTGAAAAACAGCCTCCCGCACCTCCTGTTTCTGATCGCATAGGAGTTGAAACTTGTTGCCAGTACGAGACTTAATCCGCTTAATGCCCGGAATCTGCAATAATTTGTTCTCCTTAATCGGTGCAGAGAATTCGACGACCAATAATATCTCTTGTTCTTCGTATTGCGTTAGCATATCGATAGAATTGTCTGCAACGATTTTCCCCTTGTTAATGATAACTACTCTGTCACATAGCGCCTGCACTTCTTGCATTATATGAGATGAAAACAAAACCGTTTTTTCGCTGCCAAGGGATCTTATTAAGGCTCTAATTTCTAATAGTTGATTAGGATCAAGGCCAGTAGTAGGCTCATCCAATATCAGGACTTCGGGATCGTGGATTAAGGCTTGGGCGAGTCCAACACGTTGCCGATAACCCTTGGACAGAGAACCAATTCTCTTGTGTGCCTCCCTCTGTAGGCCAGTAACGTTGATTAGTTCTTCTACCTTAGCTTTGCCTGCACTGAGCTTATGCAATCCAGCAACAAAATGCAAATACTCTCTGATGTACATTTCCTTGTACAAGAAAT
>CAZMYK010000654.1:0-2919 GCA_964570435.1 uncultured Saprospiraceae bacterium
CAATATCAATCCACCCTTTCAGCCTTACGAAAGAAGTGTGATGCGCTTATTAAAGGTTATAGTGATACCTATTCAAGTCCACCGTATGAATTGTCAATTGAGTACATTCGAAATCCAAGTGGCTTAGTGATTAGGGATCTGACGCCTGAATTTGCATGGCTAGTACCAAGTGAGGCAAGGCACCAATCTGCCTACCAAATCTTGGTCGCCTCTTCGAAGGAAAATATTGACAATAATGTAGGCGATTTTTGGGATAGTGGAAAAGTACGGTCGGACCTTTCCGCAGAAATTACCTACGCAGGTAGTCCTCTCAAAGATGGTGGTCGATATTACTGGAAGGTGCGAATCTACGATGAAATTAACCGCCTATCAAGGTATTCCAGTGCCCAGAGTTTTATTATAGGTCGTCCTGCTGATGCAATTACAAGCCCTAACTCTTTTCTTGTTGAAAGAATTGAGCCCGTAGATGTTAAGAAGGTCACAGAGGGGTCTTACTTTATTGACTTCGGCAAGGCGGCATTTGCCAATATGGAAATAAGATATAAGGCTAAGACTGCACATACCTTAACGGTAAGAATTGGTGAGCAATTAGACGGTCTCGCAATCAACCAAAATCCTGGTGGTCATATCCGATATGCAGAGGTGCAAATACCAGTTTCCCCTGCAGAAGAAGTTTACCGCCTTCCGCTCATTCCAGATGAAAGAAACACGAAATCCATTGCTGTAACGATGCCAGACTCCTTTCCCATATTACTTCCTTTTAGGTACGCAGAAATCAATGGGGCTGAGGAGGTGGTTTCAAGAGAATCACTTAGACAGTTGGCACATTTCAGCTATTGGGACGATGAACAAAGTAGTTTCTCCAGTTCGGATGATATCCTGAACCAGGTCTGGGATCTTTGTCGCTATTCGATCAAGGCAACCACCTTTGCAGGCTACTACGTAGACGGTGATCGGGAACGGATTCCATACGAAGCTGATGCCTACTTGAACCAACTCAGCCACTATACTACTGATCGTGAATATGCCATTGCTAGAAGTACTATTGAATACTTCATGGAGTACCCCACATGGCCTACCGAGTGGCAGCAACATATGGCCTTGATGTTTTATGCAGATTACCAATATACAGGGAATACAGAGCTGATAGCGAAGTACTATGAGCCCTTGAAACATAAGACCTTATTGGAGCTACGTAGATCTGACGGATTGATCAGTTCTGCGAATGTCACACCTGAACTCATGAAAAAACTAGGATTTAAGGATCCCAAGATTGTCCTGAAAGACATTGTGGATTGGCCTCCGCCGAATTGGGGCGGTGATCCAAATGTGACTGGTGAGAGAGATGGCTATGACTTCCAACCCATTAACACGGTGATTAACTGCCTTTTCTATAAGAACATGAAAATTATGGCTGAATTTGCAAGCCTCCTAGGCAAAACTGAGGAGGCAGTAGATTTTGAACTTATGGCACTTCAAGCCAAGAAGACGATCAACGAAAAACTCTTTGATTCTTCTCGTGGAATATATGTAGATGGGGAGGGGACTACACATGCATCCTTGCATGCCAATATGATGGCCCTGGCCTTTGACATCGTACCTAATCAACACAAGAAGTCAGTCGTTGAATTTATGAAGTCAAGGGGCATGGCTTGCAGTGTTTATGGAGCTCAATACCTCTTAGAAGCTTTCTATAATGCGAATGAGGCAGACTACGCCCTAGAATTGATGAATGCCCAGCATGACAGAAGCTGGTATAATATGATCAAGATTGGTTCGACCATCACTCTTGAAGCCTGGGACATGAAGTATAAGCCCAATGCCGACTGGAACCATGCCTGGGGAGCAGCGCCTGCCAATATTATTCCTAGGTACTTGTGGGGTATCCAACCCAAGACAGCTGGTTATGGTGTTGCGCAGATCAAACCTCAGATGAGCACGCTCAAACACAGTGAAATACTGGTACCGACCATCAGAGGAAATATCAAGGGCAGTTATACATTCCATAGCAAGAACCTTCAAACCTTTTCCATCGAAATTCCAGCAAATATGGTGGCTGAATTTGAGCTTGTAGGAAGCCAAGGCAAGGAGGTCCAAGTGAATGGTGAGCACGAAAGTCTAGCATTCGGCTCTATTCGACTGATGCCTGGAAAGAATGAGATAACGATCAAGGTAAATTCCTTCTGATTCTAAGCTTGCTCTGAGTTGCTCAAGCCTTCATTCTCAAGTTGCAAATACGTTAAAGATCGCTTTAAGTAGGCACATTCCGAGGGAAAATTTCACCAGGTTTGTTTCATTGAAAGTCATCTTTTGACTTTCGGCTCATTTTTTGGTAAAATGAACTTGGGTCATTTGAAATTCGCAAGTTTTCTTACAATGAACCTAATTACCGAGCTTTTTCGGAACCAACGTGAAAAAAGGGGCTTGACCATGCATTTTAATAGCTCATACTGCATTGATAATAAGGAAATTATAGCTGCTTACCGTTCTACTGAAATCCGTACTTAGAAAAATGCAAAGTGTCAACCGATCTCAAAAACTAGGCTCTTATTGTTTCTCACAGACGGCACCTTGATTTTGCTGAACAGCTAGAAACTCTTCTAAAAATGCGATGTCTTCCGTCACAGTAGTCTGACCATCACATTCCTTCGTAATGACTAAAATATCTTGCAAGGATGCCTCATGGGGTCCACTGACACAGACCTCGTAAGTGTAAGAATCATCACACATGCTTTCTTGTGGTAGCATGGAATAATTGCAGAGATAGCATTCTTGGCTTTCCTCTTCCTTCATCTTCTCACATGCAATCAGCATGCATAAGAACGGTAGTAAGATTAATATCCTCATCTTTATCTTGCTTTATAGCCCCAAGGTTCCATCCGAATGACGGTACAATACCGCAAGGACAATCTGCCCGAC
>CAZMYK010000655.1:0-2918 GCA_964570435.1 uncultured Saprospiraceae bacterium
ATAGTAATGTGCAATTGGTCATTTAGCCAGATTGCTCCAATAAATCGAGACACTCTGAAAATGCAGTTGGAAAAGTATCTAGCAGAAACCAAAGCTCCTGGGGTGGTTGTAAGTCTATTTACAAGCCAAGAGATATTGAACCAAGAAATTATGGGAACTAGGAAGACTGGTGCAGCTCACAAAATTACGATATCGGATAAGTTTCACTTAGGGTCGAATAGTAAGGCAATGACTGGTTTCATAGCTGCGGCCTTAGTAGAAAGAAGGTTAATTACTTGGGACACTAAGTTTTTCGATATCTTCCCTGAATTACTTGAAGTCGCTCGTCCAAGCTATCATGAAATCACTTTACAAGATTTATTAAATCACCGTGCCTTTATTCGTGAATTCACGGATGATGGGGAATTTGACATTTTACCTTCTTTTGAAAATGAGGGTAGCGGCGCTATTGAAAACAGATTGTCATGGTGTAGGTGGCTTATTCAACAGGAACCTATTAAAGAATTTAAGCAGGGTTCATACACCTACTCAAATGCTGGTTATGCAATGGCAACGTCGATGCTGGAGCGAATCACAAGCAAGGACTGGGAAGTTCTTGTTCAGGAAGAACTTTTCCAAGCTCTAAAAATCGAAGGTGGTTTCGGATGGCCTAATACAAGTGACCTAAATCAGCCCTTCGGTCACTACTTTGAAGACAGCATGGACAGCATTTCCCTCCATAGTTTGTCAGATCCCTTTAAGATAGGTCGACTGATTGCACCTGCAGGCGATATTCATATGTCTATGGAAGACTATGTACACTATCTTCAAGCCAATATGAGGGGACTAAGGGGAGAGAATAATATTCTATCTGCAGAAACATACACCTACCTCCATCGAGCAGATTTAGAGGACAGGTCTGGCTACGCCATCGGATGGGGAAGTACAATTCTGGAATTCGGAGATGATAGGTACTTGTACACAACACATAGCGGAAGTGGAGGCACATTCTATTGCCAAACATTCATGATTCCGGACTTGAATATCGGATTTGCGATTATGAGTAATGCAGGTGATGATCTTCATGAACAAGGTGTTACTAAAATAAGGAATTTTGTGTTCAAACACATTAAGAAAAACCTTAGAAAAAGCATGGACTCTGCTGAATAGGGGCTTGACCATGCTTGTATTACTAGCTAGGGAATCATCTTATTTTACTATTTTCACTTGAATCAAAATTATTCGGACGTGAAACTATCTTATTTCTTTGCCCTTATACTGGTCCTAAGCTGTAATGCAAGCAAAATCAGCAATTCATTTGAAGAATCCTATGATGAAGCTAGCCTTCTTGCAGCAAACGCAGAACATGAAAAGGCTAGGATGAGGTATAAGTTGATCCAGTCCAAATTCCTGGACAAAAAGAAACTTCAAAAGAATATACAGAAACAGCTTAAGGGATTTAGCCAGGAAGACTACGAACGGCTCAAGGACTTGATATATGAAAAAGATATCCATTCTCTTCAGCAGAGCATCAAGGATGGAAATCTCAGCTACAAATTGATCACTCAGTGGTTTCTTTTCAGAATTAACAAGTATGAAATAGATCCGAATACTTCTCTTCACTGTATTATAAGTATTAACCCTAGGGCAGTTGAGCACGCTGAACAGAAAGACGCTGGAATAGCAAGTGACAAGCATCCGATTTACGGAATGCCTATTTTATTGAAAGACAATGTGAATGCCAGTGGTATGCCCACAACAGCAGGAGCCCTAGCACTTAGTGAAAATTATGCTAGCAATGCCTTCATTGTAGATAAATTGGAAGCTAATGGTGCCATCATACTTGGTAAGGTAAATCTGAGTGAATGGGCTTACTTCTTCTGTTCTGGATGTCCCGTGGGATATAGTGCAGTTGGAGGGCAAACCTTGAATCCCTATGGTAGGACAATATTTGAATCTGGAGGCTCAAGCTCGGGCAGTGGTGCTTCGATTGCAGCTAGCTATGCGGTAGGTGCAGTAGGTACCGAAACATCTGGTTCGATTCTTTCACCATCAAGCCAGAATTCACTAGTGGGTTTGAAACCTACTGTTGGTAGCCTAAGTAGGTCAGGCATTGTTCCAATTTCTAGCACCTTAGATACACCTGGCCCGATGACTAGGACTGTTACAGATAATGCCATCTTATTCTCAGCAATGACAGGTTTTGACCAAGAGGATGCGGCATCTATTGAAACCATTAACGATTTCTATTCGGAAGTTAAAAGTATGGATCTAGAAGGCCTCAGATTAGGTGCAAACAAAAAATACATGGATGAATTCCCGCTTTACGCACAGATGATGTTAGACCTTAATCGGATGGGTGTAGAAATTTATGGCTTCGACCCAAAAGAAGTGAAGTTAGAGGGCTTTCTGTCTATCCTTAATATTGACATGCGAAATGACCTCCCGGTTTACCTGAACAAGTATGCTGGAGAAAAAGTTACAGTCTCTGGGATTAAGTCCGTACTTGACTACAATCGAAATGACATGGAAATCCGAGCTCCTTACGGTCAAGCCTTGTTCGAAGGAATATTGGAAGACTCTACAAGCAAAGAAGAGTTAAAAGAAATTGTAGAAAACGGAAGACAGAAGGCTCGGTCATTTTTTGATGAACCCATCAATGAATTTAACCTTAGTGCAATTTCTTCAATCAACAACTACGATGCTGGTAGAGCTGCCCTCGCGCATTATCCAGCGCTAACTATTCCGATGGGCTATAAAGAAAATGGAGAGCCAATGAATCTTACCCTAATTGCAGCTTCCGGCTCCGAGCAAGTCTTGTATAAGATCGCATATGCCATCGAAGAGGCAACACTGCGGCGCGTACCACCAAGTATGAAATAAGAACCTAGTTGATGCCTTGGAAGAGATGGTTGCCGGCAAAGCGGTAACCACCAGCG
>CAZMYK010000656.1:0-2904 GCA_964570435.1 uncultured Saprospiraceae bacterium
AGGCCAGTAATGTCTATTGTAAAGCAATCACTAACAGGATCTGCAACCAACATCATTGCAGGACTAGGTGTAGGGATGATTTCTACTATGTTCCCAATCATCATTCTTGCCATCGCGATTATAGGTGCCCACCACTTTGCTGGATTATACGGGATTGCAATCGCAGCTGTGGGAATGTTGTCTAATACAGGAATTCAACTTGCTGTAGATGCCTATGGACCAATTGCTGATAATGCCGGTGGTATTGCTGAAATGGCGGAGCTTCCTAAGGAGGTTAGACAGAAAACAGATAAGCTAGATGCGGTTGGTAACACAACTGCTGCAATTGGAAAAGGATTTGCAATCGGTTCAGCTGCCTTGACAGCTTTGGCCCTATTTGCTGCCTTTATCACAGCCTACAATGCTGCCAATCCCGATGACCTACTTACAGGAATTAACATCACAGATCCTAAGACGATGGCAGCCCTTTTCGTAGGAGGTATGCTACCTTTCTTATTCTCTGCATTATCAATGAATGCGGTTGGTAGAGCAGCAATGGATATGATCAATGAGGTAAGAAGACAGTTTAAGGATATTCCAGAACTAAAAGCTGCGCTAAATGTGATGACAAAGAATGAAGGTAAGGAGCAAAAAGATTGGAGTGCTGCAGATATAGCGACTTTCGAAGCTGCTGAGGGAAAAGCAGAATATAGCAAGTGTGTAGACATATCGACGAAGGCTTCGATAAGAGAGATGGTTCTTCCAGGACTGATTGCTGTTGCTACTCCTGTAGCTTTTGGCTTCATCGGAGGTGCAGCGATGTTGGGAGGACTGCTTGCAGGTGTAACTGTTTGTGGTGTCCTTATGGCCATCTTCCAGTCTAATGCTGGTGGAGCTTGGGATAATGCTAAGAAGATGTTTGAGGAAGGAGTAGAAATTGACGGCAAGATGCATTACAAGGGTTCTGATGCTCACAAGGCAACCGTTGTTGGTGACACTGTAGGTGATCCATTTAAGGATACTTCAGGACCATCGCTTAACATCTTATTGAAACTAATGTCAGTGGTGGCTCTTGTAATAGCACCATTTATCTAATAAAGAAGACTAGGATCTTCTAAGAAAAAAGCCTTTGCGACTGATCGCAAAGGCTTTTTTTATTAGCAAGGCACATTCAGAAATGGAGCTAAGTGCCTTACCTTTCTCATCTCTTCCAGTTGCTCCTTGTCTTAAGGAGGGCAAACCTTTCGAACTTTTGCCACACTTGCTTACTTAGTCGGAATCTTTCATCGATTGACGTCTTTCCATTGTCCACCTCTTGAGAGATCCAAGAACTACTGCCTTCCCATTAGAACTATTGGTAAGCATGATGTAGGCAGACTTATTCTTCACATCAAGCATTATTCCTGACTCCCAGCCCTCATTCGAACCACCATGACCATTTAAGGTAAACACACCAAATCGCTCCATCACCATATAGCCCTTTGCATAGTTTCTACCTGACACTTCAGAAGGCAGCAACAGTTTCTGCAAGGAAGCCATAGAAATTACCTCATTTTTCTCCCAATGTGCTTTTGCAAACTTCACCATATCATCAATCGATGTCTGAAGTCCAGCGGCAGCCATGGCTGTAAATCTTCGAAGTGGTATCACAGAGCCATCTTCGCCATGCGCAGCAGCGCTGATCTCTAGGGTCTTGTCGTCGATGGCAAATGAGGTAGACGTCATTCCCAAGGGAAGAAAAATTTCTTCCTCCATGTATAGGGCGAATTTCTTACCGCTTACATTTTCAATGATCATTTGCAAGATTGTGTAACCCCCTCCTGAATATTGAAACTTACTTCCCGGAGACATTACAACTTCCACCCGTTCCTTTTTTCTAGCACTTCCACTTAAGCAGTCGATAAGCGACGGTCGCTGGTCAGGATCATCATAACCAGCATAGCCATGCACGTTCAGGCCAGCGGTATGTTGCAAGAGGTGAGCTATTGTGATTTCATCAAGGTTAAAGCCCGCACTCGGGAGCTCCCAAGCACCTGTATGCTTCATTATTGGATCTGACAAAGACAAGAAACCATCTTCCACCAAGGTCATTATGCCCCAGGCAGTGAAAATCTTGGATACAGAACCTATATTGAATGTGTTGTGCAGGTCCAGTTTCTTTTTCGATTGGGAGTTTGATAGCCCGAGAGCTGAAACTCCAACAACTTCTGACTTTTCGATGATGGCATAGGTAACTCCAGGAACCTTGTGTTCTTCCATCAGATCTTGAATAGAAGCCTCCAATTTATTAAAATTCTGAGCTTGGATTGTTGTTATACATAGACTAAGTGCGACTATGAAATGAACCAATAATTCTTGTAAATACTTCATTGAATACATATTTTATGTTGATTAATGAAACAAACATATTCGCGCAAAACAAGTCTACCTAATACATTATTCCAAGTTGCAAGGCCCCTCCTCATAGTGCCTTACACTGTACACAAATATCATTCATAAAGCACCAATTAGGGTTTACATAGAATCCAAGTGGCTTCATCATAAAAAACGGTATCGGTACGATTTTCAACTTACTTTTACACCCAAGAAAGAAGTAAGAATATGATCTTAAAGTACAACAAAAGAAGCCTGATTTCATTAGCCTTCTGCACTGCTATTCTAATTGCGATGCTCATCGTGAATAGCAAAGATGTCATCCTAGTGCTACGCTTACTACTAGGAATGGTGCTTGCATACAACCTGCTATTTGTTCTATATCAAGAAGAGAGATTGGACTACAAGGGAAAGTTTACCTTTTCAAAGATCCTACTCTACATCACTACCATTGGTTCCCTTATAGTAGGGATCAACTACTTCTCACAAATGAACCACGAGCACCATTCATCGAGTATTTTTGTCATTCACGGTAACTCATGGGTTGCAGAT
>CAZMYK010000657.1:0-2902 GCA_964570435.1 uncultured Saprospiraceae bacterium
CCTACAGAATCTAGATAGGCACAAAAATCATGTTGAGGTGGAAGTCAAAACCATCGATTCCCTTATAGAAAATGGCCTTCCTACACCAACTGTTTTAAAGATAGATATAGAAGGTGCTGAAATTCTTGCCCTTTTAGGGGCAAAAAATTTGTTAGCATCTGAAAACAAACCGAGACTATTGTTTGTAGAAATTCATCCCAATTTTCTAAAATCTTTTGATTCAACAAGCGATAAAGTCTTGTTGCTTATCAAAGAAAATGGATATAACATCTTGAGCACTCAAAAAAGAGATGATCAATTTCACGTCATTGCCCTTAGTAGTTAATGTCCTCTGTCAATAAATTAGTCCTAAAAATATGGGACTCTCCTACATTCATGACTTGGGCAAGTCTTTCGACCCGGTCCTTAAGTCTAGTCTTAATTTTACCTCTGATTCTGACCCGACTAGATCAACCTGAAATTGCCCTTTGGTATTTGTTCGGAGCCGCATTGTCGTTCCAGAGCCTTTCATACTTGGGATTTAGCTCCACCTTTATCAGAGTCATTGCATACGCCTTTGGTGGATCCAAGACTGAAGATCTAAAATATTCAAAAGCTAGCTCCGATACATTTGCTAAAACATCACCACCAAATTGGGACGGGATTGGTAAGATTCTACAAAACATGAATCATGTCTACTTTTACCTAACTTTCGTCATTCTAACAATGATTGCCATTACTACATTACTTTTGATAAGGCCGATTAATTTGACGGCGGAGACCTCATCTTCCTGGATAAGTTGGGTAGTAATTGCCGCTGGATCAATAATTTCATTGCGGGGAAGTGTCTTCATGTGCTATCTAGAAGGAATAAATAAAATTGCTTTAGTAAGACGCTGGGATGCCCTATTTGGCTTTTTAGGTATTCTATCTAATTTTATGGTCTTATTGCTTTTTGGCAACTTAATTTCTTTGGTCATTTCAAGCCAATTTTGGCTCTTGGCAAATATCCCAAGAAATTACTTTCTATGCAAAACGGTTGCGAACGGGGTGTTTAACACCTTCAGTCTTGCCGGGACCTTAGATCCTGAAATATTCCAAGCGGTCTGGGAAAGTGCATGGAAAAGTATAGTTGGAACAATTATGAATTTAGGCGTCATTCAATTCTCCAACCTCCTGTACGCACAGATTGGAAGTAGTGCCATGATGGCTTCCTACCTACTAGGTTTTAGTCTACTAAGGCAGCTTAGTCAATTCTCGCAAGCCCCATTCTATAGCAAGTTGCCACTGTTAGCTCGTCTGAGAAAGCAGGGACAAATAACAGAACTAAAAAGGATAGCTTCTAGGGGTATGGCTTTGACTTACTGGTTCTTCATTTCCGGAGCTATTGTTGCTGGATTATTTGGTGGACCTATTTTTGAAAAACTAGGAAGTAATGCCGACTTTCCGAATATTTTACTTTGGGCATCACTAGCTTTTGGATTCTTACTAGAGAGATTTGGTGCTCTTCATATTCAATTGTACAGCACTACAAATAAGATCGTCTGGCACATAGCCAATGGAATATCAGGTCTTATCTACCTCCTAATTGCCTTCTTTGGAATAGCGTCACTCGATGTTTTCGTTTTTCCATGCGCATTGATTGCATCCAACCTCTTTTTTTATAGCTGGTACTCCGCTCAATTTTCTCTCAAGTCAATAGGTGAAAACTTTTGGACCTTTGATAAGAAAGTTTTCATTCCAGCAATGCTATTTTCTATAACGCTTTTATGCCTGGTCTCTTTTTATGAGTTATTTTAGAATTTTCAGGAAAACCGGTTTCACTCTTTACCATGAATTAATGGTTTTGAAATGGAATCTCAAACAGGCGAAGAGGTTAGAAAAATTTAAAAACAAACACTATGGTGAGGACTGCGTATTGATATGCAATGGACCATCTCTCAATAAAATGGACCTAGGTGTCCTAAACGACTATCACACAATAGGATTGAACAAGATATTTCTGATCTTCGAAAGAGTCAAATTGAATTTGTCCTACCATGTGGCCGTAAATAAGCATGTCATCGAACAGAGTGCAGGGACCATTGAAAATCTAAATTGTCCAAGTTTTCTAGAATTTGAGCCTGGAATAAGACATGTCGATCGTAAAGAACATATCTACTATGTCAAAAATACTCCCTATATAGACTTCTATCCCAATATCGAAGAACCTATTTATCAAGGCGGTACTGTGACCTTTGTTGCAATGCAGATCGCCTTCTATCTTGGTTTCAAGAATGTCTATCTAATTGGTTGTGATCATAGTTTTGCTCAGCGTGGAAAACCTAACGAATTGCAGACCATGCATGGTGAAGATGTGAATCACTTTGACCCCAACTACTTTAAGGGCCAAAAATGGCAACTTGCAGACCTAGATGCTTCTGAAATATCTTACTTCATGGCTAGGTTGTTCTACGAAAAACATGGTCGTCGTATAATAGACTCCACAATAGATGGTAAGTTGGACATCTTTGAAAAGATACCCTTCGAAGAGGTTCTTCCTCATATTAAGAAAAAGAAAACTCAATCAACTTGAAAGCACTGAGTATCATGCTTATTGCCTACTACTGGCCACCGTCGAATGGAGTTGCCATGCATCGATGGTACTATATGAGCAAGTACTTAGCAGAAATGGGGCACAAACTTTGGATTGTGATCCCAGAAAATCCAGACTATCCAAGCATTGATCATGAGATTAACGAAGTGCCATCCTTTAGTGGTATAGGAGAGATCAATATCATTAAACTTGGAATTGTTGAAATTAGAAAACTTTATGCTCAATCAAGTAAGAAGTCAGAAAATACAGACGGAATCTTCTTTAAAAAAGACCCTAGTACATTACAAAAGTTAAGCCTCTGGGTTCGTGCGAATGTATTTATTCCTG
>CAZMYK010000658.1:0-2900 GCA_964570435.1 uncultured Saprospiraceae bacterium
ACTTGATTAGTACTGTTTCACCCCCGCTGCTGTGGAAAAGGGAATTCTCAATATTTAGCTCGCCGACATGGAATGAGACCAGAGACCTCGATGCGTGATTGCTAATCTCAGTAGAAACAAGGTCTGCCTCTGAAAGGGAATCTAAGGAAAGACCAGTTATGCCATTTTTGATGATCGTATTTCTAAACACATTGCCCTTGCTTTCTGGAAATAGCTGGATTCCAAACCACTGGGCTGGAACCTCATCATACTCAGGTTCTAGGCGGTCACCTTGGATGATTACAGGCTGCTCTATAGTCCCATTAGAAACAAGACGCCCATCCTTCAAAACGATAATTCTGCCATCATTGTAAGTCGTTTTATCTTCGGTAAAGGCAATACCACCATGCACATATATCTCACATTCTGGAGGAAGCTCCAAGGTGCAACTGTCTACTACTAGAATTCCGTAGATAACATAAGGTTTTGGATCATCCCAAGTCACTGTCTCCAAGTCACAGGACAATAGTGAAATACGACCCTTCGCATCGTTCGAAGGAATGTAATTAGCATTCTGTCCCCACGCTTCAAGAAGAATTTGTTGCTTATTTCCATTGACCTCCACAGTAATTCTCTCTTCGATGATAAAAGGGCTATCACTAAGATCCATGTCAGGATCTATGGTTACCTCTGCAAAAACATATATGCTATCCCTAGCTGGAATTTCTGCCCCCTGTACATCTATTCCTGGGACCCCATTAACATTGAGTCGAAAGAAGCTATTTGCTCCCTCATCTAGGGCTACCCTAGTCAATAGAAGAGCGTCATTGTACGGATTCTTAATTTTGAAACTCCTAGTGGCGGAACCCACTGTCGTAAAAACTGTATCGAAGCGTAGGGTATCTTTGGAAAACGAAATCATCGCATCTGACTTCTCATAAAAGTCCTCTGAAAATCGACAAGAACCCATGATCAATATGATAAGTCCTAGCAACAACAGTATGGCTACATTCCTTTCTTCCATCTTGCAAAAGTATTATTTCTTAACGTTCAAAGAGAAAAGAAATTACGCATACTCCATAAAATTCAATATTGCATAAGTGAATGTCATTCCTGTAACAGTATATTATATAATTAATACTGTACCTTCGTGCTTTAATTTTCACGAGTGAGTCGAAAGCAAGTCATAGACGTTATTATTCCAGCCTACAATGAAGAGGCGTCGATCGGACATGTCGTCAAGGACGTACCAAGTGACTTGGTCAGACACATCATTGTATGTGAGAATAATTGTACTGATTCTACCCCGGAGGTAGCGCGAGAGGCTGGCGCTGTAGTGGTATCGCAGCCGATCAAAGGATACGGAAATGCCTGCCTAAAGGGAATGGAATATGTCGCCAATCTAGAAATCAAGCCGGACATTATTGTCTTTCTTGACGGGGACTATTCTGACCATCCGGAGCAAATGACCGAACTAGTAGCTCCTATTATCAACGACGGAGATGACATGGTGATTGCTTCGAGAGCAATGGGACAATTAGAAAAAGGTGCGATGATGCCACAACAGGTATTTGGTAACTGGCTAGCTACCACCCTAATCAAATTGATCTACGGTGTAACCTTTACTGATCTAGGTCCCTTCAGAGCGATTAGGTACGACAAATTAATGGAGATAGACATGCAGGACAAGACCTTCGGTTGGACTGTTGAAATGCAAGTGAAGGCTGCCAAATACAAATATAAATTCAGGGAAATTCCTGCAAAATATAGAAAAAGAATCGGGGTATCAAAGGTTTCAGGAACTGTGAGAGGGACAATTCTCGCGGGTCATAAGATCTTGTGGACCATTTTTAAACTGATCTAGCCAATGATAATTTTAGGATATATTGTACTTGTTATATACTGCCTTGCACTGACCTATGTACTCGCATTTTGTCTGATGCAATTTCACTTGCTTTTCAAGTATCGGAAGCATATGCGAGGAGAGGGCGAATTGGCAGAACCAAGTCATCCTGAAAGTTCGGAGGACTGGCCATTCGTCACCATCCAACTACCTATCTACAACGAGCTATATGTTGTAGAGCGCCTAGTAGACAACATCGTAAAGTTCGACTATCCTAGAGATCGCTACGAAATCCATATTCTAGATGATTCCAATGATGAAACCGTGGATATAGCGGAGGCAAAGGTGGCTGAGTACAAGGCAAAGGGTTTCCATATCGAAAGAATAACGAGGGAAAACAGAGTTGGCTACAAGGCTGGTGCGCTTAAAGACGGGATGAAGCATGCTAAGGGCGAATTTATAGCCATATTCGATGCCGATTTTCTACCCAACCCTGACTTCTTGAAAAGGACAATTCCCTACTTCGAAGATGAAAAAATCGGAGTGGTGCAGACTAGATGGGAACACATTAATCGAGATTACTCTTTGATTACAAAGTTACAAGCGTTCCAGCTTAATGTGCATTTCACCATCGAACAAGTTGGTCGCGAAACTGCCGACTACCTACTACAATTCAATGGGACTGCAGGAGTATGGCGAAGAGAGACGATCGAAACAGCCGGTGGTTGGGAGGCAGATACACTCACTGAGGATCTAGACCTAAGTTACCGTGCACAACTCAAGGGCTGGAAAATTCACTATAGGGAAGAAGTAGGATCACCAGCAGAATTGCCTGCTGAAATGAACGGACTAAAATCCCAGCAATTCAGATGGATGAAGGGAGGTGCTGAAACTGCGAAAAAGATGCTACTGCCTGTGTGGAAGTCTGACCTTAGTTTTTCTAAGAAACTTCATGCGAGTGTCCATCTGCTAAGTAGTTCTGTTTTTCTGTGTGTGTTTATTATTGGTGTCTTTAGCGTACCAGTACTCTTCCTACTAGAACCTATTGGAATCAATGCAAAATACTTTGGAATATTTT
>CAZMYK010000659.1:0-2897 GCA_964570435.1 uncultured Saprospiraceae bacterium
ATACTTCTCTAACAGAAAGTGTCACATAAAATATCCCGTCACGCTTACAAGTGTGATAAGGGTGAAAACGTGAGGTAAGAGCTCACGACTTCCTTAGCAATAAGGAATGTAGACAAACCTCGCAGGTTGAAATGTCATGTACATTCCAGGCGACTATCGAGATGGTGACTCGCCATCTATCTTCGGATACTGGAAGGGGTAGGCAGCTTAGATTCGCCAGCTGGTGAACTAGATAAATGATAGGAGCACAGAAATGTGAACAGAATCCGGCTTATTTTATGAAATTTTAAAAGGTGGTATGAAATCAATCGTACCACCTTTATTTTTCTTTTGAAAATCGAAGACCTAATTTTCTTCTAATCCGAAGAGGTAGTTGAAGCCAAATCTCAAAGTGTTATCAAGGGGCCCCTTCCTGTTACTGGTTGGCACAAGGTAGGATATATCCATCCCAAAAACATTGTACTTAAGTCCTAAGCCAACAGTGAGAAACTGTCGATCACCTTTTAATGGATGTTCATAGTAGTAGCCTGCTCTTACAGCGAATTGCTTGTCGTACCAATATTCCACACCTGCAGAGAAGTACATTTCATTAAACTCTTCACTGAATCCGCCAGCTGCATCACCAAATGAGCCTACTGCTGCAGCAAAGAATCCTTTTTCCTTATAATCAGGAATGCCGTTGGCTTCGTCAACATCATATCTTAATGAGTCTTGGAACGGAACAGGTGTCGGGACTAAAAGCTTATTGATATCTAGAGCAATGGTGAATGAATTGTAGTCATCAACGTCTATCTTCCATGCTGCTCCAATACCAAGATTGGCAGGAATATAGTCTCTCGTAAGATCTCTAGTATAGGTAATCTTTGATCCAAGATTGCTTATGGTCAGCCCCAGTGTTAGGTCAGACCCATAGTCACCTAAGTTAATCGGAGCCATGTAGGTCATGGATAGATCAGCAGCAAAGGCATTCCCTATAGATATGTCTATTGTCGGATCTAACTGCTGACCTGCAGCTAGATTTGAATATATATATTTTGCAGTAAGTCCAGCGGAGAAATTTTCACCTAGTTTTCTTGCGTAAGCAAATGAAATGTCAAATTCTCTCGGCTTTCCTGTACCGGTTCCCATCCCATCTATGTTCGTAAAATTGATATCACCAAGCGAAAAGAATCTAAGAGCAAAGCCTAAGGATTGAAGATCATTGATTTTCTTGTAACCACCAAGGTAGGCTAGATATACATCTTGTAGACCTAATTGTCTCAACCATGGAGTATAAGTTGCTGAAATACTAAGATCATTCTCCACAAAAGCTAATTTCGATGCATTAAAGTGCAAGGAGTTGGCATCTGGAGACAGACCTATTCCTACATCTCCCATTCCTCCCGCTCTTGCATCAGGGTTAATTCTAAGGAAAGGAACTGCAGTGAGCAAGGTGTTAGGAAGGCAGGGACTACCTTCTTGTGAGGCGTCAACCACGCAACCCTTTACTGGGTCATATTGAGCCTGGACAGAAACGCTTGTGAACAGCACAGCAATAACTGTTAGAATAGATAGATTTTTAATCATTATATAGTAAATATTTAGAGGCGCAAATTAAGTGATATTTTATTTTAGTATCACTAGTTTTTCGAAATTACTTTCTTTCTTAATACCTAACTGATTAGCATATACATTTATTTTGTAGAGATAAACGCCATTCCCAATTTTTTCACCATAGTCATCTAGGCCATCCCACGAGATATCATCGATCCTGAATCCTTCATCTATGGTTAAGTGCTCGATCGTCTTCACAATCTGGCCAGACATATTGTAAATATGGATTAGGACTTCAAGCTCAGTACCCGGAAGATTATGCTCGAATTGGAACAAGGTTCTGGTACTGAATGGGTTAGGGTAGTTAAATACTTGTTGTAGGCTGGAGCCCAGGTCATCTACGACAATAAATTCAGTGTAACCTTCTCCGAGATTGTTAGAAAGGTCCCAGGCTTTAATTTTTAGCGTGTGCTTCCCAGCCTCTATATCTTTTAATGGAAATCTGACCGTACCACTACGAAAATCATTAAGGTTGGCTTCATAGAAATCATTCAAAATGTAACGTTCTTTACTATTATCTAGCTCCGCAACTAGATCGTGACCCACACTAACTCCTGCAACATTGATCCCAAAATCATCCTCTAGCTTAATTAGTATGATAGGATCCGAATTACTAATTCCTCCGAAAACAAAGTCTTCATCATTAAGGAAGACATCTACGATAGGTGGAGAGTCATCTGCGATACCAGAGCTACTTCCTCCGATATAGAAATCTTCAAATCTTCCTGCTGCATCCTCGACACCATTTTCTGCATAAAGGCTAATTTTGCCCTTTCCATATTGGAAATTAATATCAGCTGGAAGATAAAATTCGAAACTAAATCTTCCATTTACTACTTCAGACTGGCCCTTAAAAAGGATCGTCTTCTGCAAGTTGAATGGCTTTTTGAAACTGCTAGTATTATTGCCAAGTGTTTCGGCCTGGATTAACTTGTCAAAAACTGAAGCATTGACTGTTCCATTAAAGTCGTCAAGGATCTTACCTTCAGAGTCTGCCACGTAGCCCTCAAAACTCATCTTTTGAAGCGCCTTGACAGTATCTGCTTGATAATCTGCGTCAATGGCAACTCCATTGACTGAACTTGTGATGATATTGTACTTTGGCAATGCCAATTGCAAAGCTGGATCACCAATCAGTAAGAACTTTCTTGCATTTACATCCACTGTGTCGCGAGGGTTTGCGTTTTTCGCCCTCCTTAGTATTTCACCAATGCCTAAATGGGACCCATCAACTTTTGAAAATATCGTATCGAAAACTGATTCAGTCAGCTCCTTATTCCTATTGACATAGACTGCCCTGACTG
>CAZMYK010000660.1:0-2892 GCA_964570435.1 uncultured Saprospiraceae bacterium
AGTATACGATGATGCTGTATTTTCAAATATCACTTAATTGTCAAGCTGCTCCAAAACAAAGCCTGCTTGTGGGATTTCTAGCACATTTACATAGTCTTCAAGCATAATCGTCCTCACATTAAATCCATTTGAAACCGTTAGCTCTACATCATAGGTTCCAAATTCCTCATATTTTATAATAGGATTCTTTACGGATGATTCTGCCGGACTCCCTCCAGGAAACTTCCAACTCCACTCTGTAATATCTTGCGAGGAAAGATCAATGAAATTTATCTCATCGCCGAGGCAGTAAGAGTTCGTCCCTATTGAAAAGTTGGCATAGGTACTGGCCTCTGCGTAAAGATCTACAAGCTTAGTCACTGAAGCCGTTGAACAACCGTTGCTCGCTGTAAGTGATACTTCGTAGGTCGTTTCCTCATCGTAGGTCATCACAGGATTTTGCTCCTGACTCCCAAAGCTCCAAGAAAGCACTTCAGCATTACTTGCTAAACTTTGAAATGTAACCACATTCTTATCCACCACAAAGTCAAAGTCCACACCAACTGCTTCGCTAATTGTAACGAATCGTGTCTTTGTTTCGCTTAATTCTTCCGTGTCACTATTAACAGTAAGACTTACATCGTACTCACCTGGAGTCTCGTAACTTACTACTGGATTTTGCTCATTGGACGTAGATGGGGACCCACCTGGAAACGACCAGTTCCAAGCCTCAGCATTTCCAGATGACATATCTATGAATTGTATTTCAGTACCAGTACAAGCCTCACTTGTTTCGCTCCCGAATCCTACGACCAATCTATTGTAGACTGCTAATGTTTGCTCAGAGTTCACCTCATTGCAGTCGTTCACCACAGTCAACATAACGGTGTAGTCACCTTCTTCTGCATATTCATGGCTTGGGTTAGCTTCTGTGCTAGTATTTCCGTCTCCAAAATTCCATAGGAAGCTGTTCCCGTTTTCTGAATTGTTACTGAATTCCACCACAAGTTCGTTCATTGTTGTTGTAAATGCAGCTTCAGGAAGCGGCATTACTTCAATATATTGTTGGATGATCTTACTGTCCTCCTCCTCACTATTTCTGACAATAAGTTCGACATTGTATATTCCTGGTTCGTCCAAAGCTAGAATTGGGTTTTGCTCCGCTAGACTTATCATTTCTTCTCCCATAATTCTCCACTCCCAGGAGGTAGGATTTCCAGAAGAAAGATCTACCAATTCTACTTCTTGCCCAGGACATATTTCTGTTTCTGTTGCTGTAAAATTAGCCAATAATTGATTGAAAACTGGAATTTCTATTTCTAGGTCGTCAGATCCACAGGCACCTTCTACTGAAAGTAAAATGGTATAGTTACCCTCTTCAGAATAAACGTGTACAGGGTTTTCATCACTTGAATTTTCTCCGTCTCCAAAATTCCATGTTAGCGAAGAGAAGTTTTCAGAAAGATTTGTAAATGTTACCGTTTGCTCATTCACTTCATAGGTGAAATCAGCCGACGGACCTTCATTGACTTGTATGTAGTCGATCATTGATTGAGTCTCACTGCCGCCATGGATGCTATTAATGGTCAATGTGACATCATAGGTCCCAAAAGCTGAATAAGTCACAACGGGGCTAGCATCTGTCGAAGTGGCAGGGCTAGCACCTTCAAATTCCCAAAGGTAGGATGCTATATCGCCCACAGAAGTACTTGAGAAAGGGACCACTTCACCTTCACAGATTTCACTTGCCGTGGATTCAAAATTTGCTTCTAGTATTTCCTCGATCGTGATAATTTGACTAGCTTCATCAGTCCCACAATCGCTCGAACTTGTAAGGGAGACTTCGTAAGTCCCAGGAGCATCAAATGTATGTTGCGGATTCGCAGCTGCACTTGTATTTCCATCACCGAAGTCCCACAAGTAAGACTCCGCGTCTGAAGACTGGTTTTCTAGTGTTATAGTGTAATTGCTGATGGAATGGGTAAATGAGGCAGTAGGGCCACCAAGTACTCCGATATAATTAATCTTACTTTCTGAATCTGTTGTACTTCCATCTGATACTGTCAATTCGACATTGAATATTCCTGCTTGAGCAAAGGTAACTGTAGGATTTTCATCTGTTGAACTTGCCGGACTTCCACCTTCGAAGGTCCAGTCATAACTTACTACACTTCCTACTGATGTATTGGTAAAAGTTACACTTTCTCCTGCGCAAACTTCTTGTGAACTAGCGATAAATCTAGCTACTAAGTCTGATTCAATGGAAACAGTTTTGGAAATTTCGCCCTCACCACACTGGCCTACTGATGACAACGTTACTATATAGTCCCCAGGCCCATCAAAGGTATGCGTGGCGTTTGCTTGTGTACTTGAATTCCCGTCTCCAAAATCCCATGCATAGGTGAATCCATGCAAGGTGTTATTGTCAAAGGTAACTGTGTTTTCACTTACTTCGAAGGTGAAATCCACATCTGGTGTATTCAGGATATCAATGTAGTTGTTCTTGATTTCAATGTCTTCATATAGGGAGTTGCTAACCGTCAAGGTGATGTCCTTTCTTCCAGGCGTGGAAAAGGAAACCGTTGGATTCTCTTCTGTAGAAGTTTCTGGAATACCACCTTGGAAGTCCCAGAGAAAATTGGTCACATTACCAGAACTTTGGTTTGTGAAGGTGAAGCTGTCTTCAGCACAACCAGAGGTCATATTAACCGAAAAGTCAGCTGTTACTTCATCAGCGACAAGGACATTATCTATGCTTGTATTAGTTCCACAATCATTGGTGGAGGTAAGGGTGACGGAATAGGTCCCCGAACTTGCGTAGGAGTGAGTAGGGTTGGGAGTTGTGCTTGTATTTCCATCACCAAATGCCCAACTGTAAGTTGAACCTCCTAGCGTATTGTTGTCAAATGTTAC
>CAZMYK010000661.1:0-2875 GCA_964570435.1 uncultured Saprospiraceae bacterium
TCTGGATTCTACGATACGGTCATTGTATATCAGGGTGTTGCCGATTCCTTGTGAAACTTTGATTTCTGGCGAGAAGATAAAGTAGTCGAAGAACATCTGCATACCAAATCCTGCCTCCACTTGGAAATCATGAGGAGAAATGACCACAAGTTCACTGGCCTGTCTACTATTAGAGCTCGACGCAATATCATAGACATATTTCAGCCCTGCCACAACAAACATTCTCTTGTCCTTGTAGGGAAGGGATTTGTATCGAACCGCAAACGGCGCTTCAAAAAATACAGACTCAAATCGCTTCCTAGATTCACGCCCTCCTAAGGTTTCTTGGTAGAGTAGGTTTCTTTCTGAGAAGGAGAACCCTGGAGTAAAGCGAAAATCGAAAAACTCTCCAATCTTGACATTAGTTATCATATGGACACTAAGGCCGGGGGTAAGGTTGGATTCAGCGATGGTAATGCTATCATTTAGAATGAACTTCTTTGAATGGCCGAGCCTATAACCGGAGTAGTTAGAAGCAAGTGTGATTCCAAAGTAGTAGGGCTTTTGCTGAAAATCGAAGTAGTTATAGTTGTTCTTATTGATGTACTGCGAATTTGCTGTACTCACTAAGCCAAGAGAAAGCACAAGGCAAAGAGTGGATAAGTGCAAACAAGATTTCAATTTCATTAATTAACTATAGTTTATACGTTGGTGAAACGTAGACCGCGGTAAAGCTATTGCATATATTCTAGATTACCCTCCAATAGTGACAAAAATAATACAAATTTGTGATTGAAATGGTCCAATAATCCGGGCTTTTGAGACCTTTCCTATACTAAGGATTAGCCTCGTAAAATAGTGTGCAAAATACCCTATTTCATTGTATTCTCAGCGGCGATCCCAAGAGCTGAATTTAATTTGTTAAAAATAACTGATAAATGCCAGTATTTGCTTATATTTGCGTGCTTATAAAATTTAAATTTAATTATTTATAAATGGCTGATAATCAAAGAATTATTGATATCAATATTGAGGATGAAATGAAATCCGCCTACATTGATTATTCAATGTCTGTTATTGTTGCCAGAGCTTTGCCGGACGTGAGAGACGGTCTTAAGCCTGTGCACAGAAGGGTCTTGTTTGGAATGTCGGAGTTAGGATTAACCTTTAGCAAGTCACATAAGAAGTCTGCGAGAATTGTTGGAGAAGTACTAGGAAAATACCACCCACACGGTGATTCCTCTGTCTACGATACAATGGTACGAATGGCTCAGGAATGGTCACTGCGTTATCCGCTAGTAGATGGCCAGGGTAACTTTGGGTCAATGGACGGTGATAGTCCGGCTGCTATGAGGTATACTGAAGCAAGGCTTGAGAAAATTTCTGATGAGATGCTCGGTGATCTTAAAAAGGCCACGGTAGATTATCGCTTGAATTTTGATGATACGCTAGAAGAACCAACAGTACTGCCAACAGTACTGCCAAATCTATTGGTGAATGGAGCATCGGGAATTGCTGTAGGAATGGCTACTAATATGATGCCTCACAACCTTACGGAGGTGGTGGACGGAATCATCGCGAGCATAGATGATCCAGAAATTACGATTGAAGGTCTAATGGAGCACATTAAGGCACCTGATTTCCCTACTGGGGGAATCATCTATGGAATGGAAGGTGTGAAGGAAGCCTTTGAGACAGGACGAGGAAGAGTAGTCCTTAGGGGTAAGGCTGAAATTGAAACCAGAGACAATGGGAAGGAAACTATTGTAATCAATGAAATTCCTTACCAAGTGAATAAAGCCAATCTTATGGTTAAGATGGCTGACCTCGTAAATGAAGGTAGGATTGATGGGGTTACTGACCTAAGAGATGAATCTGATAGAAACGGACTAAGAATAGTCGTGGAAGTACGGAGAGATGCAATGGCTTCGGTAATCCTTAGCCAACTGTATAAATATTCCCCGCTCCAGACTTCTTATGGGGTAAACAATGTCGCACTAGTGAATGGTCGTCCACGGATTCTGAATCTGAAGGATATGATCATGGAATTCATCAAGTTCAGAATTGAAGTCATTGTAAGAAGGACGCAGTTCGAATTAGGCAAGGCTGAAGAAAGAGCCCACATCCTTGAAGGCTTGATTAAGGCGATCGATAACATCGACTTGGTCATCAAGTTAATCAGAAGCTCGAAAACAGTAGAAGAGGCCAAACAAGCCTTGATGAAAGAACTAGATCTTTCGGAGATTCAGACCAAGGCGATACTCGAAATGAGGTTGCAGAAATTGGTAAGCCTCGAAATGGACAAGATTAAAGAGGAATATGATGAATTGCTCAAGAAGATCGAACACCTCAAGTCCATTCTTGCAAGTGAGGACATGCAGAAAGGCATAGCTAAAGAGGAGCTCCTAGAATTAAGAGAAAAATTCGGAGATGAAAGGAGGACAGAGATTTCTTATGCGGAAGGAGAAATAAGCATAGAAGACATGATCCCTAATGAGGAGGTAGTGATCACTATTTCTCACCTAGGGTACATTAAGAGAACAAAGACTTCTGAATATAAGACACAGTCTAGGGGCGGAGTCGGTGCCAGAGGGAGTAAGACTAGGGATAAAGACTTCATAGAGCACATGTTCATTGCGACCAATCATAACTACCTCCTATTATTTACTGAGCAAGGTCGATGTCATTGGATAAGAGTATATCAGATCCCTGAAGCCAGTAAGGGTTCGCTAGGCCGGGTCATCCAAAATCTAATCGCCCTTCCGAAGGAAGACAAGGTGAAGGCCTACATTAAGATTGAAGATCTTACCGATGAGACCTTCATCAATGACAATTATATCGTTTTCGCAACGAAGAAAGGAAATATCAAGAAGACGCTTGTAGAGGCATTTTCTAG
>CAZMYK010000662.1:0-2865 GCA_964570435.1 uncultured Saprospiraceae bacterium
GATAATCCATCACAGAAGCTCGGTCCTTATGACTAGCAGCAAAGTTGTGTGCAAGGCCTATTGTGTGGCCAACTTCATGCGCCGAAAGTTGTCTCAGTCTCGCCAGCGCTAGTTCCATCATGGGGCTGTGGTTATCATCCCGATCTCCATAAGGCGAAAGGAGTCCTTGGGCAATTAAGAAGTCCTGCCTGACTCGAAGTGAGCCTAAGGACACATGACCCTTGATAATTTCTCCAGTCCTTGGATCCGCAACAGATGCCCCATAAGACCAGCCCCTAGTAGATCTGTGAACCCACTGAATGACATTATAGCGCACATCCAGCGGATCAGCATCTTCGGGAAGCATTTTTACCTGAAACGCGTCGATGTATCCAGCCGCTTCAAAGGCTTGATTCCACCACCTGGCACCATCTAGCAAGGCGGACCGGACAGGCTCTGGAGTCCCAGGATCCAAGTAGTATACAATTGGTTCTACAGCTTCACTCTTATCTGCTGATGGGTTCTTCTTTTCAAGTCGATGTCGGTAGATCAACTTCTTTTCCATATTCTCATAGATGGGGCTAGCATAGTCCGCATAGGTCAACACATTAAAACCTGAAAAGGGATGAAACTTCCTTGGCTTGTACTTGCTATCTGGCAATTCTACAAATGAATGATGCATGCGCACAGTTACAGCGTCCGAAGAAGGAGTCACTGAGCGGATATACCGACCTGAAGGTGTTCCGGTAAAGGTGATCGTGGCTTCGAATTCGGAATTCTTCGGAAAAGACTTCGTTCTTGGTAGGTAGACAGCAGATCTAGAGGCATCTAACTTATATGAACCTTGCTTACTTGACTTCAGCCGAGCAGCAACCTTATGTACATCACTTAAAAGCATCGGCGTAAGGTCAATCACAATCTTTCCATTCTTTTGCGACGCAATCTTAAAACCCCAAAGGACCGATTCTGCAAAGGCTTCTTTAACAGCTCGTCTCTCCATGGCATTGTCGCTATCAGCTCTATAGTCATAGTTAGGCTGGACCAACAAGACTTTGTTTCCTGACTTCACAAATTTCACAATTCGTTCATTTCCTAGCTGACCACGATCTAGGCCTATGTCATTAGATCCTACTCCAGAAGAGAGAGAATTCACGTACAAGAATTCATGATCGAGCTTGTCGATTTCTAGCATTATTTTTCCTGTGGAATCTTTCCATTCGAAGTTGAAAAATCCAGAATAGGATTGATTTTGTGCAATAGAAAAGAAGGGAAGAAGCAATAGTAAAAGTCGGTACATGTGATAAGCTTTTTGTTCAATAGTGAAGATACGTCAAATTATGGGCACCAAAACACGATGGTGGAAAGATTAGAAAAGAAGGCCTTAACCAAGACCTGATAACATATAGTATAAACTTGCATGTGTTTTTATTAAAACTGGATATTTATGAGGCTTAATCCTAGCCTACATTTGTCTCAATCAAACAAAGTAAAAGTATGAAGACTCTTAACATTTTAACATTCGTATTAGCATCAAGCACGATTTCTCTAGCTCAGAAGGCTGAGTACTTTGTTTCAGCAAATACCAATGTGATCAACCCAAGTTCGTACATTTCAGCTAATGTCTATGAACAAATAACTGACAATACTCTACCCACAAAGGAATACGTATTTGGCATAGGTATAGAAAGGAGGAGCCGGATTGTATATTCAAGAACAGATATTGAACATGGAATGTACTCGCAGACCAACAAGGAGATTTTTAGACAGCATGGGTTCTCGAACTACCAGATGATCAGAATGGGCATTGGTGTGAATTTCTTCAATGAGGAAAATGGCTTTGTGCTTTCAGCAGGAATCAACATGGGGGGAATGAGAGAAAAAACAGCTGCTAAAACATACTTTGAAAAAGACTACTCAGTCCGGCTGAAAAAAATACATGAAGCGGAAGACATTTACATGCAGGAATCGAAGACGAGTTTCTATGGTAGTTCAGGTCTCGATCTAAATGTAGAGGCTCCCATTACGGAACGGATTAACCTCCAGTGGAGAAATAATCTCTTTGCGTACAGAAATAGAGACAGCTTTTTAATAGAAGGTGGTAATTTCAATTCAATGTTAGGCATCTCGTACAAGATCATCTAACGTCAAACTTAAGCTCGCGCACCTATTTTTATAATACTAGGTGTGATACAAACGCTTCATTCCTATCCCGTATTTGAATCAAAAAAATAGAACAATGAAAACTCTGAAAATTTTAATCTTATTGATTGCATCAACTTCCATTTCGTTTGCACAGAAGGCTGAGTACTTTGTGTCAGCAAATACGAACTTCATCAATCCTGCATCTTACATTTCTAGACTAGCACTTCACAAAATTAGTCCAATCGAGTACGATACTGAGGAGTATGTTTTTGGTATTGGAATAGAGAGAAGAACCAAGATGATCTATACATAGGACGGACCTAGAATACAGATTGCACTCTCTTTCAAGCTTTCCAAACTTTCAGCAGAATGGTTTAACCAATCAGCAGCTCTTGAGAATGGGAATGGGTGTAAATCTTTACAATGAAGAAAATGGTTTTGTCCTTTCGTTTGGTATCAATCTGGGAGCAATACGAGAGAAAATAGCTTCGATTACTTATTACAAAGAAGTGGGGACGGAGCCACTAAAAGTTATAAGTCGTGAAAAAGAAATATACCTGAAAGAATCTAGGACAAATTTCTACAGAAGTATCGGTATTGACCTAAATGTCGAGGCTCCAATTACGGAACGGTTCAAAATCCAATGTAGAAATAACTTCTATGTGTATAAAAATGATGATAGCATTCTTATCGAGGGCGGCAACTTCAATTCAATGTTAGGCATCTCATATAAAATCATCTAGT
>CAZMYK010000663.1:0-2861 GCA_964570435.1 uncultured Saprospiraceae bacterium
TCCAAACGATGATGATGACACCACTGATATTGAGTTCAATTTCCAATCATTCATTGGTCTAGCAAAGAGTCTTGAGTCAGTGGTAATTAATACTGACGGCTCTGTGGACGTAGACATAAGGTTTATAGTAGAAAATTATGGAAATACAGACCTAGATTCAATTAATTTATTTGACGATGTGTTTACTCAGTTCATGCCTTGTGATGTCGATATCATTCTGACTAATACAAGCCCAGGATTTGTCTTCAATACGAACTATGATGGAGGAGCAAGTAGTGACACAATCCTAACTGGAGGAGCCAATGGCTTGCTTGTAGGAGAATCAGGTTTTGTTTTTGTGCGGTACAGATTTACAAATTGCGGTGCTGGAGATTTAAGTTTCTGTAACCAAGGTTTTGTTACGGCTATTGATCCTCTCGGAGTGATTGCCTTTGATGATTTATCTCAATCTGGGACCAATCCCGATCCAGACGGCGATGGAGACCCAACCAACAATGACGAATGTACAGAGGTTCAATTTGGATTTAATCCTGCGATCGGGATTGCTAAGCGAGTGAGTGAAGGACCTACTTCGGATGGAATGGGATGTTTCGACGTAACTTATGAAATAAGAGTTGAAAACTATGGAGATCAAGAGATTGCGATCAATAGCGTAGTAGATGACCTATCTACCACTTTTGCCCTAGCAGATACCTTCTCTGTAATTAGTGTTGAAAGCGAAGAATTTATGCCTAATCCCCTCTATGATGGTGTGCTTAATCAAAATCTAGTCTTGGGAGGCGATACGTTGGGAGTTGCCACTAGCGGTGATGAGGGGGTAATCTATCTTAAAGTCAATGTTTGTCCTGGCAGTCAGTTAGATTATCTGAACCAAGCCACTGTTGTTGGTCAATCATTGGACGGAACACCTCTAGTAGATGCTTCGCAAGATGGTTCGAATCCAGATGCAGATGGAGATGGAATGGCTACTGATGATAATGTGATGACTCCAGTGAGTTTTGAATTTAATCCAAGCATAGGTGTTGCAAAGCGTGAAGTGAGTGTGGAGCTCATGGAAAATGGCTGCACTGAAGTAGAATACGAATTTAATATTGAAAACTATGGTGACGTAAGCTTAGATAGTATTCAACTTACAGATGACCTAGCAGCAGCTAACTTTTCAGCGTGTGATACATTCTATATCACAGGATTGACAAGCGACAACTTCACTGTCAATGATGATTTTGATGGACTTATGGATATCGAACTCCTTGACGGTGGAAACAACCTGCTTGTGAATGGTAGGGGAGCGGTATTATTAAAGGTGGAAGCTTGTGGTTGCCCAGCTGGAACGCTTATTGCAAACAGCGCAACTTTGCAAGGATTGGATCCAGCTGGTATGGTCATAAGTGATGAAAGTGTAGATGGTGCAGATCCAGATGCAGATGGTGATGGTAATCCTGGGGATGATATGGGAGAAACCGAAACAACGATCGGTGAACTCGCCATGGCAGGACTTGCAAAACGGCTTGTTTCAGTGGTCAATAATACCGATGGAACATCTACAGTTACCTACGAATTTAATATTGAAAACTTTGGAAATGTAGATCTTGACAGCTTACAGGTCACGGATTCACTGTCAGTAGTTTTTGATCCTTGCACTGATATTACAGTTGAATCGCTGACGAGCGGTGACTTTACCGTTAATGATGGATACAATGGTGTGACCGACAATGAATTGCTTCAAGGGGATGACATCCTTAGGGTCAATAATAACGGATCTATCATTCTAGTTGCTAACATAGGAGGATGTGGATCCGCAGTAGGACCATTCTTAAATACTGCTGAATTGACAGGTGAAGGACCAGGAGGCGATCCAGTTTCTGACTTTTCTCAAGAAGGCAGTGACCCTGATCCTGACGGCAATGGTGATCCAACAGGCAATGATATTCCGACGACAACAAACTTTGAGTTCGCTCCAGGGATGGGTGTTTCCAAAAGACTAAGCTATGGACCAATCTTAAGCACAGAGGGATGTTATGATATCAGATTCGAAGTGAGAGTTGAAAATTTTGGAGATCTAGATTTATACGATGTACAAGTGACTGAAAATCTAGATGATGTATTTGGACCAGGTGATATGTGGACAATCATCAATTTGGAAAGTGAAGAATTTGAAATCAATCCTTTATTTGATGGAATTGGGGACATCAACTTACTCACAGGAAATGATACTCTAACTAATGTGGTAGGTGGTAACCAAGGAGCCATTTATCTCACACTGAATGTCTGTCCCGATGGAATGACTAATCCATACATGAACATTGCGATTGGATCAAGTATGGCTCCAAACGGAGAAATGCTAATCGATACATCACAGAATGGTTCAGATCCTGATCCAGATGGTGATGGAGATCCCACTGATAATAATGATCCTACTGACTTCCAACTTGAATGTGAAATTCCAATGTTCACGAACTGCCCGAGACCAAATATTAATGTAGATGCCCCCGAAGGATGGTGTGAAGCATTTGTCAATTTTAGTCCCCCACAGGCTAGTGCTGAATGTGGTCTTGACACAATTATCCAAGTGGATGGGACAGGTTTAAATAGTGGGCAACTCTTCCCAGTTGGACTAACAACATTGAAGTGGCTTGCCTTTGATACGCAAGGAAACGTAAGCGATACATGCATCGTGAAGGTCTTTGTAAATGATTTCCATACGCCACCGACGATTGTGTGTCCTCCGGATACCATAGTCCCTAATGAACCATTTGGCTGTGGTGCAGCTGTAGGTGACCTAGCCCTAGTTTCTGTAGAAGATAACTGTTCTGAAAACACAGCAATCATTTATGAAATTTCGGACGCAGACGGCAACCTTA
>CAZMYK010000664.1:0-2857 GCA_964570435.1 uncultured Saprospiraceae bacterium
AGTCAAGAATCTCAAAGCAGAGAAAAAGAAAGAGAAGAACGCACAAGAAGGCGACCGCTCCTCAAATTGCCATTTGTAAGACAACAGGTGAAGCTCACCTATACCACAGAGCTTATTGGTCTGAGGGTAGTCTGTTCTATAAAGGTAAGGTAGTAATAGAGGCCGCAGAAGAAGCATAAACTTCTCACTAAGATACACTTGAATAGCTCCTTTTCCTTTATGGATTAGGGGCTATTTGTATTTAATTTTCTTGAGACTAAATGTTTGGAAGCGAAAAGATTTACCACCTTCAATGCCGATTCGAAATAGATAAGTCACGTTCACTCAAGAGAAGCAAGAATTGAAAATATTGACTAAATCAATCTAAAGATGAAACAAATAATAAATACCGAAAAAGCCCCTGCACCAGTCGGACCCTACAATCAATCGGTGATGGCAGGAAATACGCTCTACATCTCTGGGCAAATTGCCCTGGATCCGGAAACAGGAGAGCTTATTACCAGTGATATAGAAACTGAAACGCACCAGGTGATGAAAAACCTAACGGCAGTCCTAGAGGCAGCGGGTATGAATTTTGAGAACATAGTGAAGTGTTCCGTTTTTGTAGCGGATATGGGAATGTACTCGCGGATTAATTCAGTCTATGCGCAATACTTTGATGAAAAAAGCGCCCCTGCAAGAGAACTTGTTGAAGTGGCCAACCTTCCTAAATATGTCAATGTAGAAATTAGTGTGATTGCCGTAAAATAGTCGGTCAATTTATTAATGAAATTAGCTAAACACAAAAGATGTCTGTAAATAACACTGAGAAGAAGTCAATTCTATCCTGCATTCAACCTACTGGAAGTGTACACCTAGGTAACTACTTTGGAGCCGTGAAGAACTGGGTTGACCTGCAAGCTGATTATGATTGTTTTTATGGGGTTGTTGACTACCATGCAATGACAATGCCTTATGATGTAAAGAAGTTAAGAAATCACACCTGGGATCTGATATTTGACCTGCTTGCTGTTGGAATTAAGATTGAGAACCTATTTGTGCAATCCCTAATTCCAGAACATACAGAATTAGGCTGGATTTTCAATTGCTTTTCCTCCTATGGACAATTGACGAGGATGACCCAATTCAAAGACAAGAGCTCTAGTGTATCAGAAGGTGGAGCAGATCGCTTTATTTCTATGGGCCTCCTTGACTACCCCGTCTTGCAAAGTGCCGATATCTTGATATACCGTGCAGACTTTGTGCCCGTCGGTAAGGACCAGGAACAGCATCTTGAATTGACAAGAGATATTGCGGGTAGGTTCAATCATTCGATAGGCAAGGAATACTTTGTCCTGCCTGAGGCCCTGTACACCGCAACACCGAAGATTAGATCTACTGCCGACCCAACAAGGAAAATGAGTAAGTCAGCGGGAGACAAGCACCATATCTCCCTTTTTCAAGATGAACCACGAATCCGTAAGCAAATTAAGTCTGCAGTGACGGATACTGGTGAAGTAAAAGATGGTACGATGTCTGATGGCGTCCATAATTTGTTCGAACTTCTTCGTGTAAGTGGAGGGCATCAGGCACATGAAAGTCTTACACACGATTATAATGCAGGCAACCTCAAATACTCTGATTTGAAGATGGCGGTAGCTAATAGCTTGGTTATACTAACAGATGATTTCAAAGCGCGCAGGCAAGAGGTTGTAAAGAACAAGAAAGAGGTAAAGTATCAAATAAAGCAATCTTCCGCTGAAATTAGAAAGCGAGCGCAGGAAACCTTGCGCGAGGTAAAAGACATGGTGGGATTGCTCAATGTAAAGCTCTAAGTACAGCAGGAAGCCAGATTTAACTACTAACCAACGAAATAGCAAACCAGATGAAGATTATCTGTATCGGACGGAACTACATTGACCATGCAAAGGAACTCAATAACCCGGTTCCATCTCAGCCCCTTGTCTTCATGAAGCCGTCCACGGCACTGCTGAAGAACGAAGACGACTTCTACTACCCAGAATTCTCTGAGAAAATTCATTTCGAAGTCGAATTGGTTCTTAAGATCTGCAAAAATGGCAAGTACGTAGATGAAAAATTTGCAAGTAATTACTATGAAGAAATAGGCTTGGGAATCGATTTCACTGCCAGAGATCTACAAGATCGATGTAAGAAAAAGGGCCACCCTTGGGAAATCGCCAAGGCCTTTGATAATTCTGCAGCCCTCGGAACATTTATCAAGAAGACGGATCTTCCACAGGATTCAATCGAGTTCAAACTTTTACAGAATGGAAAACTTGTTCAGCATGGACATTCTAAAGACATGATTTTTTCGTTCGACACCTTAATCGCTTACGTCTCTAAGTTTTTCACCTTAAATAAGGGCGACCTTATCTACACAGGGACTCCTGCTGGGGTGGGACCGGTGTCAATTGGTGACAAATTGGAAGGATTAATAGGAAAGCGACCAATATTAACATGTAATATTAAGTGATTTCTTAATAAATAATATCTTTGCGCCAATTGCTTAGATCGATGACTAAAATTAGAAAATAATGGCATATTTATTTACATCAGAATCTGTTTCGGAAGGTCACCCAGATAAGGTAGCAGATCAGATTTCTGATGCCCTCGTTGACCACTTCATTGCCTTTGACCCTGAATCCAAGGTAGCATGTGAAACACTGGTGACTACAGGACAGGTAGTTCTAGCAGGAGAGGTGAAATCGAAAACTTACTTAGATGTTCAGACGATTGCAAGAGATGTCATCAAAAGAATTGGCTACACTAAGTCGGAATATATGTTCGAAGCCAACTCATGTGGTGTTTTTTCTGCGATCCACGAGCAATCTCCTGATATTAATCAAGGTGTAGATCG
>CAZMYK010000665.1:0-2851 GCA_964570435.1 uncultured Saprospiraceae bacterium
CTCCCGTTGACCACTAAAGCACTGCTTATTTTGGAATTGCAGCCTTGTCATTCGTCCCTAAGTAGGCATTATGTCACTAAGAATGGTCGCTTGTACCTATCATTTTCATGGCCTCATAAAAGCTCCTACATTTGAATCAAAATGTTGAAAAATGAAAATTTTTAATCTATTCGCAATCGCAATTATCTTCACTTCAAGCCTGCAGGCTCAAGGTCCTAGCAAGCGATATGACTTTGCAAAGTCCTATTTCGGAGTAGATGGGATATTGACGCCTAAGTACGGCTCTAGCGCCTTCCTAAAAGGAGATGGAAGCAAACAAGATTTTACAAGAGAGGGCTTCTTCACGCCAGCGATCAACATAGGTGCTACACACTTTTGGGGTTTTACGGATATATACATATCGATTCCGATTCGGAATATAGCCTTCCGATCTCAAGAGATTGAGACCTCATCTGACTATGGCGTCTTCACCGGAATCCGTTTGTATCCACTGCAGCTAACCGACCAAAAATTGCGGCCCTTTATAGGCTGCAAGTTTTCACCACTTTACTATGAGCAAGGTACCTTATCGAATCAGAATGCCTCACTTACTAAGGTGAAATCGGTCTTAGATATTGGCATTGGTTACAGAATGCCCAAAGCCTACATTCACATTGCTTATAATCGAGTCCTTAACCCAGGATTAGAAATACCAATCGCTAGGGATATAAAGACCAGTACAAGCTTTCCAAAGGGATTCTTTAACATAGGTGTGAACTGGATGATAGAAACGACTAGGACAAGTCAAAATGAAACATTCAAGAAGTTGAATGAGTACTTTGGCAACACTTCCAAGTATGGCTGGTTTGTGGCAATTGGCCCTTCCTCAGCATTTCCTGTGGTAAGATCTAACTATATCCAAGAATCTAAGAATTTCCTAGATGACTTAGCGATGCCAGCGATTTTTCCAGATATGGCTCTGGGCTATCACTTCTCGAAACAGGAGCTTACTGCGGCCTTTTCTTATCGCCCACTTTCTCAATTTAGAGGAGCACTAGATTTTCAGCAGGCCCTGAAAAGAAAGAGTTACCTACTAGAAGCCTATAAGTTCCTTGGCGACTACCACGGCTTTAACCCCTTCATAGGTGGCGGAATCAGCTATGAAAGATTAAGTTTGCGAGAGGCAGACGCTAAGACCCTAGTTCGAGATGAAGACCAGTCACTCTTCACACCAGTGCTAACCTTCGGTTGGGACATTAGGCCTGCCAAGAAGCACGATATTTGGTTGCTAAGAACCAATTTAAGGTACGCTCCTTTGCTCAATTTCAAAGCAGATGACCTAGATCTTAGTTTACAACATATTGAATTCAATTTTATTCAAGTGGTAATCTATCCGCAAAGGATAATGCAAATGAGAAGGATGCGTAAGAATTAAGATAATGAGACTATTCCTTACTTTCTTTGGCTTGGCGATAGAAGATTTTGCTAACAATCTTCCATTCACCATCTATCTTAAGCAAGTGCATATAGTCTATGAAGGAAAAAGTCGGATAGTCGATCTGCAATTGAGCACTTGCCGCACTTCCAGTGACATCAATCGAAACGACTCTTGTGGTCCGGTCTTGCTTAGGTCCTGGCTTCATTCCTGAGAAAAATTCGAGGGCATTTACATTCTTGTATTCACCACCAATGAATTGCATCCTTGCATCCTTATGAAAGGCCTTCTTTAGTGTCTCGTAGTCATTATTGGTTCCTCCATCAAGATAGTAGTGCACTGTTTTTTCAATGGCACTATAGTCAGATTCTTGGGCAACCACAAAGAATCCTATCAATATAAAGATTAAAGAGCAAATGATCTGTTTCATATTTTTTTTGATCGCAAAATAGCTGATATCTCCTATTCTAACGAATGTGTAGGGAGGTCCTTGTCTAGCAATTTATAAATTGGGAGAAATTATCAAGCTGATTGGAATATCTTTCTTAGTTTTAGATATGAAAAGACGCGACGTAATCAAATATACGGCCTTAATGACTGGAGCAGCAGTTAGTCTACCTTTAGCACTCTCGCTTTCAAGTTGCCAACCTGAAATTGATGTGGCTCAGAATTATGATCCCATTTTTTTTAGCAAGGGAGACTTCGATCTCTTAAAGAAAATTGTAGATGTCATTCTGCCAGAGACAGACAGTCCTTCTGCATCTAGTGTTGGTGTTCATTCGATGATTGATGACATGGTAGCTAATGCCTATGACAAAGAGGCCCAAGATGAATATAAGCTGGGAAGCACCTCCTTATTGGGCCACCTTTCATCTTCCGATGATCTTAAATCGGCAGTTTTCGCATTGGAGGAAACAAGTGATGAAAACTTAAGTGAAGCGTATCGGTCGCTAAAGCAGCAGACTGTCGCATATTATCTGAGCACCAAAGAAATAGGTACTCAATTTCTTAACTACCTTCCCGTTCCTGGTGAGTACAATGGCTGTATTGAGCTTTCAGAAGTCGGAGGAAAAGCATGGGCGCTATGAGTTTTAATCAAAAAGGAAGAGAAGACAGGACCTATGATGCAATTGTTATCGGTTCTGGGATCAGCGGAGGCTATGCTGCTATGGAATTGACGAAGAAAGGGCACAAGACGCTAATGCTTGAACGAGGCAGGATGGTCAAACATGGTGACTATCCAACTGCAAATATGGATCCTTGGGATCTAAAGCACCAAAATAAGGTTTCTGCAGAAGAAGTAGCACAACACTACTTTAAACAGAACCGTCTGAGTTGGTGGGTGAACCAGGACAATAAACATTGGATCAACAAGGATGATGAGTATCCCTATGATGAAGTGAATCGCTTTGATTGGATCCGCGGACACCATGTGGG
>CAZMYK010000666.1:0-2848 GCA_964570435.1 uncultured Saprospiraceae bacterium
CTCCTATGAAAAAAATAGTCTATTACGTAGCGACGTCCTTGGACGGCTTTATTGCTGGAAAGGGTGATGACATCAGCAAGTTTATACTTTCCGGAGATGGAGTCGAAAAATACCAAGCTGATCTGGCCATGTACCAAACTGTGATCATGGGCCGGCGCACGTATGAATTTGGATACCAATATGGCTTAGTACCTGGCCAACCAGCCTATCCACATATGCATCATCACATTTTTTCTGACTCTATGGATGTCAAAGATTTATCTCCGCAAGTAAGCATTGAGAAGCTTTCAGCCACGAGGGTCAATGAAATCAAAGCAGCTTCAGAAACCGATGTCTACCTATGCGGTGGTGGAATATTTGCCGGTTGGTTATTGGAAAATGGGCTGATCGACCAGCTGAAGATTAAGGTCAATCCCATTGTACTTGGAGAAGGTGTTAAGCTTTTTGGTGGATCCACAGCGGCAGCTGATTGGAAACTTACTAATACAGAGTCCTTTGACGATGGCTTGCAGATCCTCACCTATGATATTATTGCTTAAAGCTCCTTATCTTGAGGCACAAACAAGCCAAGCAAGATGACAAAGGATGTACAAGAGATTCGAGAAAAACTGAAGACCCTACTGAGTAATTATCTAGGTCCCTTAAAGGTAAGGATTGACAAGGACACAAATTTCGAGGTTACGGGGACAATTGAAGCTCCACAAGGAAAAAAAATAGTAGATGGAATCTATTTTTCAAGTCTTGTCCCAAAGGCAAAAGATGTCAGATTTTACTTCTATCCGTCTTACACACATCCTAGTGAATTCGAGGACCTCTCAGAGACTCTAGGTAAATTTAAGAAAGGAAAATCATGCTTCCATGTCAAATATCTAGACGATGAATTAGAAGTCGAGATATCCAAAATGATAGGACATGCGGTAGAAGTTTATCGCTCTGATGGATGGTTAGCCAAGTAATATGCAAGCTGAAATCAAACAATACCTTGACCATATAAGCATGGTCTGTCCCCTGATGAAGCCGGAGGATCTAGCCGAATTTGCCACAGCCTTGTTGGTCACCAAACTCAAAAAAGGAGATTACTACCTCAAGGCTGGAAGGATCCAAGAACATGGAGGCTACTTACTGAGCGGTCTTCTGAGAGCCTACCATCTTGATGAAGAAGGAGTAGAAAGAAACATTTACTTTATTCCTGAGAATGACTACTGCTTTCACTATGCCTCATTTATGGCCAAGAAGCCTAGCCCCCTACATTTTCATTGCTTAGAACCGTGTGTGGTGGTCAACTTTCCAAGAAATTACTTGCGTCAGTCTTACGATCGTTTCCCTGCATTCGAACGCTACGGAAGATTGATTGTAGAAGGAAAGTTAAAGAGGCAACAAGAACGACTAGAAAGCCTCCTCTACCACAGCGCAGAAAAGCGATATATCGACTTTAAAACCAGCAACGAGGATCTATTTAGAAGAATTTCAATTTCTCACCTTTCTAGCTTCCTTGGAGTTGAGCGCCAGACCTTGACTAGGATTAGAAAAAAATTGCGGCAAAAGGCATCATAATGGCACATTTGTGTCAATGTATAGCAATTAATTTCCTCCACCTTTACTATTGATAATACAGAAAGCAAGATGACAAGCTTGAGACAGCCCAAGTTCCTAAGTATGTCCTTGAAGCTAGAAACTAAAATTACTAAAGATCAAATCAAATGGAAAAAACAAATCTCGATCAATTTGTAAAAACTTATATTTCTGCATGGACGACAATAGATGCAGCAGCAAGAAAAAAACTTATTGCCCAAAGCTATTCAAGTGATGCCAAATTCTTCGCAGATGAACCTAATGATGAGCCTGTCCAACATTTTGGACTGCAGGCAATTTTCGAAAATATTACACAGGTAAATCAAAGATTAAGCATTGAAAATGGTTTGGCGACAGAATGTCTCGACTATGCAGGTAATCATCAAGCATTACGAGTTAGATGGCAAATGAAGGGGCCTGATGGTGGAATAGCCTTGAAAGGAATGAACTTGCTACTTCGAAATGCAGAAGGAAAGATCATCTCTGACTATATCTTCATAGGATAGCCGTTGCAGTGTCTAAGACTGGCATAATTCGCGGTTCAGCAATTGTAAATACTTGTAAAAAGAGGTATATTTTGCTAGATAAGTTGTTAATGTCCAAGCTTAGCATAAGTAGCACAAGCAAGACGGCGTTATTATTTGTAACTTACATAAGCATAATTAATTTGATACAATGAGAATCTTGTTTACTCTATACATCCTACTTAGTTTAACGGACCAGCTTCCTGGCCAGGACCTCTACTTCACCTTCCAAGACAGAGAGCGTCTAAGTGTGTCTCAAAGTGAACTGCAAGCCTCAGAGACTTTTGCAGATATCCATGACTTATATCCTGCTGATTGGGTATCAAAGTACCTCAGTACTACAATTTTCGTCACTGACCAAGGGATCTTGAAAGAAGCTTCTGGAATTGGACCTCAACTTTCTACAGAGCAGAAAGAACTATTGCATTCAGCACAGATTGGAAACTCAATAAGAATCGTCACAGAGTACATTCCAAATAATACACTTAAGAATAAAATTGTTCGAAAAATGGAATTCGCCTCTGTGGTCGTTCCCTACGAAGCAGCAGTTTTCCAAGGTGGTATCGAGTATCAAAAGGACTATTTTGACAAAGTCTTAAAGGCTAACTTGTCACAAGATGAAATTACAATCTTAGACAATGCCAGAGTCGATTTTACAATATCCGCTGATGGAAGCGTAATTGATGTGCAGACTGTCAATAGTTCCAGTGATGAAGCAATTGACCAGACCCTTCAAAAATTGCTTTGCGCCA
>CAZMYK010000667.1:0-2844 GCA_964570435.1 uncultured Saprospiraceae bacterium
CTCGCAGGCGTTGTGATTATACACATTCCCAGTAAGAAGGTGGTGGGAGAGATTAACTACCTCAATAGCGTAGAGGAGATCTATGACGTTCAAGTCCTAGACGGATACACACGACCTAACATCCTCAGTCCGAAAGATGACTACCACCTAAGAGCTCTTAGCATACCTGGCGCCACGTTCTGGGCTAAAAAATAGTAATGATGGAAGTTGTATACCAATTCAGGCCTAGCGTAAGCACTATTTACATATCGGAGAAACTTGGTGCTTTCACGTTTCCAGCACTTACACGGGAGAAAGTCAAAAGGATGCCAAAGCAAGTATCTGCAGTTCTTGCCACGAGCAATGACAAACCTGTGGGTCTAGTTCTCGCTGTTGATTTAGCGGAAGTTAAGAAGACTAGGATCGTTTCACTTTTTGTCCATCCAAGTTACAGGCAGAAAGGAATAGCCAGAGGCTTAGTAGGCAAATTACAAGGTGAGAAGGGTTATATGCATAAGGAGCTTCTTGCCTTCTATAGAACTAATTGGAAGAGTGTAGAAATCGTAGAAAAGTTAGCTAAGTCACTCTCCTGGTCAGCTCCCAAGGTTGAAATGAGTATTCTTAATGGTCAAGTTTCTAATTTGGTGGAGGTGTACAAGGGCTATGAAGATATTATTATAGATCAGTACACCATTCGGAAATGGGAAGATATTGACAAAGAAGAATCCCTTGCAATTCAGCAGATTTTCGTCGATGAAGGGGTTTCCAAGTTTCTTGATCCTTTTATGTCTCCCCACAATAATCAAAAAAATGTCAGTTCAGTGCTTTTTTTCAAAAATCAAGTGCTAGGTTGGTTCGTGGTCAATATGATCGCGGAGAAGTCTTATGAATATACCTCGCTGTATGTATCCAAGCGATGCCAGAATTACAAAATTTCACTAGTAATGATGAAGTCAGTGATCATGAACCATTATCGTTATGCTGCTGATTCTAGGTTTTTAATCATGGTTAGAAAGGAAAACCTGCCGATGACGAGGTTTCTAAATTTACTAAGTCGGAAGTCTAAAGTGGAGATGAAACATGTCATGAGAATTGACTATCATATGTAATTTTTATTATATTTGAATACTAACTTAGAAAATTCTGCATTATGAAGACCAACAGATACGAAGTAAAATATCGCAATTACAAGCGGTATCAGAGAAAATTTATCTCCTTATCAAAGTCCAACCCAAGTTCTACAAAGTTAATCTGGCTCAAAAAAAGAATTACCAAGCTACACGCCTTCTTATCGGCAGCTGTTGAGGCTTATAAGCTTAAGACACGTCGTATCGCTAGTGCTGGAATGCTCGCTATGATCGGGGCGTCTGGTGCCCTAGCACAAAGCTTCGAATACAAACCGAATGTGGGTCATCCATTTGAAGGTTTGTCGAACAATGGTGATGCCCCTATTCCAAAGTTTGTAGATTTTGATGGAGACGGTGATGAAGACCTTTTCGTAAGTTACTATGCGTATTCGGAAATTAGCGATGCAATTAAAGGAGAATATTTCAAGTACTTTGAAAACGTAGAAGGCATCTACGAGGAAAAGGCAATTGACGCTGCCGATGATTTATCACTACCCAATGGTCTGAGCGAAGATGGGCTGCTTTTTTTTGATGTCATAGACTATGACAATGATGGAGACTCCGATATATTTATGACGGACCTTGTAAGTGGGAAAATTGAATACTTGGTGAATAATGATGATGCCTTCACCTTAGATTCTGAGAGCAATCCCTTTACAGATATAGAATTTCAGGAGGTGAACTCTTTTGTCCTAGGTGATGTCGATGGAGATGGTGATTTTGAACTCATCGTTGATGACAATGAGACAGTTACTATTTTTGACCAAGTGGATGGCAAGTATGAAAAGGGAAGTGAAATCATTACTACAGAATTTGCACGCCTAGATCTACATGATATTGATGCAGATGGCGATTTGGATCTAATGATTGCTAACAAATATGGGGTTGTTTCCATGTATGAGAACGTAGATGGAGTGTTTTCGTTGAATGCAGACCACATTCTTTCGGATTTCAGAGGCAATGTGCAAAGCAGTGTCGCTTTTTCTGATATTGATGGAGATGGTGATGAGGATTTGCTCACTAGTTCTGGGGCTGGAGGATTCTTCTTCCATAAATTTGAAGAAGGGGAGTTTGTCTATGTACCCTATAACGAACATGGCATATCCTTTGGTGGGGCTGACTTTGTCCTGCCTGAATTTGTAGATATGGACGGTGATGGAGACCAAGACTTGGTTTATGGCTCATGGATTACAGATGTGGGATACTCTGAAAATATCGAAGGCATATTTACACCAGATGAAAGCAAGTTTGCGATTATAAGAGAACAAGAATTGGGTGTCTTGGAGTCTAACACTGCTTGTGCAGACTATGACAATGATGGAGACATCGATTGCATCGTAAATAGCAACTTTGGAAAGGACATCATTCCGTTAGAAAACGTGGATGGTAGTTTTGTTTTTCAAGATAGTATGTCGTCTCCATTCTATGATATGAGAATCGATGATGAAGCGAAGAGTTTTGCCTTCGAAGACTTTGATAATGATGGAGACCTAGACATTTTTATTGGTAATAAGTATGGCCAGTTGAATTACTTTGTCAATAACGATGGCGTTTATGAAGAGACTACTTTTGAGCTTTCAGACCTTATGATTGATGCATATACAAGGCCCATCTTTGCTGATTTAGATCGAGATGGAGATAATGATTTGCTGATGCTTGATTTTTATGGTGCTCTGCATTACTTTGAAAAGGATGGAGGAGTATTGACACCCTCCGAAACGAATCCTTTTCCAAGCTT
>CAZMYK010000668.1:0-2836 GCA_964570435.1 uncultured Saprospiraceae bacterium
TCGGTAATTGAACCGAAAAAACGGCTCCTTCCCCTAAGCTACTTTTAACCCTGACATCTCCCCCCATCAATTGAGCTAATTCCCTGGTCAATGCAAGGCCAATGCCCGTACCTTCTCCTTTTCGGGTAGCGGAATTGTCCACTTGATAAAAACGGTCAAAGATGTTAGACTGGTCTTCCAATGCAATTCCCACACCGGTATCCTCTATATTCAACAATAAAAAGGATTGATCATTTTCAACATATTGACTGATATGACAATATACATTTCCGGGGCTATTGGTATACTTTATCGAATTTTAGGCAATATTAGAAACGATTCGCAATAATTTTTCAGGGTCAAAGTCCATAGACAAGCTATAAACAGAGGTCATAAAATGCATCTCAAGACCTCCACTCTGCGCATATGGCACATAAGAATCCCATATATGTCTCAAATAAGGAATCACATCCGCTTGGACAAGATTTAGCTTCATTTTTTCTGATTCCAATTTACGGAGGTCCAATATTTGATTGACCAAATTGAGCAGGTTAGCACTGTTTTGTTTAATCATTTCTCCGCCTTTCGCGCCCCATTCCGTAGGGTTTTCTTTGATTTGGCTAGCCATGCCAGAGATAATCGTCAGAGGCGTTCGAAACTCATGAGAAATATTGGTAAAAAAGCGGGATTTGGCCACGTCAAGTTCTTCCAGCCTTTTTTTCTGTTCTTCAACAAGCGTTTTCTGAGCTAATATTTCTTGATTTAATTGACTGAGTTGGGCATTGGCCTTTTGTTTAGAACGGAAATAATAAATACCAATAAATAAGATCAAAGCTGCGACGCCAAGGGCTAACCATAACAAGCGTCGGACATTTGCCGCTTGTTCTAGTTCTTGCTGTTGGGCAAATTCTAGTTCTTGCTTTTCTTTTTCGAATTCGAATCCTGCTTCCAGTTTAGCAATTTCCTTGGTGTTTTCCTCATTGAAAAGGGAGTCTCGAATGGCATTGGAAATTTCAAGAAATCGTAACGCACTCCCTTCATTATTCAATTTTTTGTGCGTGCGATATAAGCCTTCTGCTGCTTCGTTTTCCTTTTCTTTATATCCTTTATCCGTAGCAAGCTGGTAAGCCTCTTCATAAAACCCGAGCGCTTTAGTACTATTTCCTTTTAATTCATTTATTCTACCTAGTCCGGTAATACTTTGAACTCTGACCAATTGAGCATTCGAACTTAAAGACAGACTAACGGCTTTTTCAAAGCAAAGAATTGCTTCGTCCAATTTTTCAAGCTGCTCATAACATTGGCCCATGTTCCAGTATAAACTACCCGCGATGAACTGACCAGTCTCTTTTTTGATTTTTTCTGCCTCTAAAAAGGTTTGGAGTGCTTCATCAAACCGCTCCTGCAAAAGCAATACATTTCCCTTTTTAAGAAAAAGCTCAGGGTTTTTTGCTTGGCTATCTGTTTTTTCCCAAACTTCCAAGGCTCTTTCTGCGTACTTCAGAGCATTGTCAAAATCGCCCATAGCAATATAGGCCTCACTCATATAGTCTATTGTTATGATCAATTCGGAATAATGGGAAGTGCCTTCCAGCAGATCAAAAGATTTTTGAAAGTATGCTAGGGTCTTGGGATAATCACCTTGAAAATAGTAACTAGCTCCGATATTGCGCATGGTGAGCCCCATATGGGGCACATTATTTAGTTGACTAAACAAGGCATAGGCTTCCTTACTATAATTAATACTTTTTTCAAAATCTTTAGCATAGCCAGCAACCCCATTCAGATTAGTGAGAATTTGTGCCTGCATATCTAGGTCACCTTGTTGTTTGGCGATAGTCAAGGCATGGTTGAGGAAATGGTCAGAAGAATCGAACTGAGACACCAAAGAATACACCCTTCCTAAATTGTTGGCAGCTTTAAATTCTGTCCAGTCATCCTCCGCCGCTATTGCATACTCCAGGGATTTTTTCAGGTATCCAATACCTTTTTGGCTTTCGTTTTTATAATGGTAAGAATGACCAATTTGGTCAAGAATGTGTGAAAGATTGAGCACATCATTGGATTCCACTGCAAGTTTTTCTGCCTCTTCCAAGATGACAATGGCGCTATCGTACTGTTCTCTTTTTGAGTAGATCCTTCCTTTGGTGGAAATGACATCGATCAATAAGGAGGTATCTCCAGTTTGTTTCACTAAAGGGTAGATGCCATCAATCAATTGAAGAGCGCTATCTGGTCTGGATTCCAGGTACTCGTTAGCCAGCTGGTTGGAAGCCTTCAAGCCCAGCACTGAATTCCCTTCTTTGGCAATGATTCTCTGGAGGGAATCTTGTGCAGAAACCTGCGCCTTGAGAGGTATTGAAAAAGAAGCTAATGCGCTCAACAAGAAGCTTACGACTAGATATTGAGAAAACTGAAGAAACTTAATATTGAATTTCATCTGTCTAAAATTTCGCATATTTGTGGTCACATTTCGCCGGAGTGGTGAAATTGGTAGACACGCACGTTTCAGAGGCGTGTGCAGCAATGCTTGCGGGTTCAAGTCCCGCCTCCGGCACTGCAAAAGCTCAGTAGTTTTTTTCTACTGGGCTTTTTTCGTGTCTCACACGACCTTAGTATTGCGCATAAAATAAATTTACATTTTCTCAAGTGTTTCAAATAGCTAGCACTCTTGAAATGAACCGTTTAGCTATCTATTGTGAAACACAAAATGTAAATTTATTTTCGTGCTGTTCCTTAGTTCATAGATTACTGTGAACTAAATCCGCGGCAAGTTACTACTGCTACTGATTTATATCAACCTCTTAGTAACGGACAAAGAATAAGTTCCGCATTTTGACCGACGAGACTTTGCCTC
>CAZMYK010000669.1:0-2824 GCA_964570435.1 uncultured Saprospiraceae bacterium
CCGACTGACTCCCACCCACCATATGATTCAAAAAAGGCTACAGATTGCTTTAATGCTACATAGATCAAACAATAGCCAAAATCAAAATCCTAAACTTCAGTACATTACATGCCACACTTGATAATCCCGGTCCTTACCGGCACCTAGGATACCGGACAAGTAATAACTAAACTACTTATGAAGAAAATTTGCCTCGCTACCCTCCTTTTGTTGTCCATAACCCTTGTCGCTCAACCAGGAACGATCAATTCCCACCTAGAGAATAGCCAACTTGTTCGCGACTTAAGCGGATATACTTGGAAGATGAAGATGATGCTTCCGGGTCAAGGTGTCAAAGCAGGACTTCACGAATTGCCGCCCTCCGATATTGAAACCTTGGTCTGGAATTCGGCACATGTTCCTGGTGATGTCTATACTGACCTATGGAAGGCAGGAGCCATCGATGATCCGTACTTTGGGCGGAATAGCGTTAGAGCACAGTGGGTCCAGCAATATGAATGGTGGTATGCCATACAATTTAACGTGACAGAAGACTTCGAGGAGCAAGTGGTTCGGATAGATTTCGAAGGTGTCGACTATAGTTGCGATGTGTGGTTAAATGGTATCCACTTGGGTAAACATGAGGGTGCATTTTCCGCTTTTTCTTTTGATGTTAACCACGCGCTCAGGGCTGGCAAGAAGAACATTGACGGAAAAAACATCCTACTGGTCAAGCTCGACCCTCCTCCCCAAGTGAATGCCCTAGTTGCTGGAAAGAAGACGCCTTGGTTTGGTGACTATTGGCGTGACCTCATACCATTTGGGATATATCGAAAGGTGAAGATTGTTTCGACTGGGAAGGTCCGGATTCACGATACCTACGCAAAGACTACTGTTAATACTGATGGCTCCGCAGAGGTGGAGATAGAAGTCGAGGTAGAGAACACAAGCGCTACGACAAGGGAAATGAAGATGATTTCAAGTATTCAAGGCAAGAACTTTTCATCAGATCCATCGATAAAGGAATTGACTGTTCCTGTTAAGCCTGGTCATCAAGTGATTATTCAAAAGTTTCATCTAGACAAGGCAAAGCTATGGATGCCATGGGATCTTGGCGATCCGAATTTGTACACTGCCAAGGTATCGCTTAGTGAGGGTCAAGTAAGTCACGACATTAATGAAATCACCTTCGGGATTCGCGAGGTCACGATGGAATGGAATCCCGGATTTACACGTGAGGAAGTCAGCTTCCCTCGCACCACCTTGATTAATGGTAAGAATCATTTCATTAGGTCGGCTTGCTGGGGAGGTCCTCCTGATATATTTGTAGGAAGGACTTCGCCCGCTGAATATGAGAAAATCATAAAGCTCGCTAAGGCTGCCAATATGAACAACATTCGAATATTTGGATGGCACCCTCCAGAAATTCCAGAGTTTTATGAATTGTGTAATGAAGAAGGTATGACGGTATGGCTGGATATGATTCCCATGGGTACTGGAAACATCCCTACAGAACGTGAAAAGATCGATGAAATAATGGCTGAGGCCGCAGCTGTGATTAAGGAACGAAGGAACCACCCCTCCCTGATCATGATGGAAGGAGGAGAGGAAATGTTGCTTAGGACTGCTGATGCTCAATTTGGCCGGGCATTTTTGGAGGAATTGGGTGATACACTTCAAAATTATGCGAACCTTCCCTACGTACCAGATTCACCATTAACATGTGAGGTTTCAAGGGAGGCTGGATACAAAAGTAAGGAGGCGGTCCACGCGCTTAGGTATTTTTATGGTATGGGTCATGCCCTTATGGAAGAGTGGTACCAGAGCCTCGACTATCCTATTGTCCCGGAATTTGCGATCACATCCGTCCCTTCGGTGGAAAGTCTAAAGAAGTTTATTCCTCAAGATGAAATGTGGCCTCCAGGACTGAGCTGGGGTCATCACTGGGCTGATCTCGACCGCCTTAGAATGCAGAACTGGGATGCCTTTGGTGATGAAAAGACAGGATCACTAGAGGAATTCGTGGATGCTACGCAAGATGCACAAGGAATGATATTTAAAAATGGGGTGGAATACTTCAGAAGGCAAAAGCCAAGGTTGAGTGGAATTGCTCTGTGTCATCTAATCACTTACTGGCCAGATATGAAGTGGGGCATCATTGACAACTACCAAAAACCCAAACGCTCCTATGACTATGTCAAAACAGCGTATCAACCTCTATTGCTTAACCTACACTTTAAGAAAAGACGGTGGGATAGAAAAGAGCCATTTATAGGTGAAATCTGGATTGTAAATGACCTCTACAAAAACTATCGGAATTGCTTAGTGACAGTTGAAATCCAAGATGAAAAAGGCGCAGTGCTTAAATCGCTTCAATACCATGTAGAAGAAATTTCTGAAAATAGCTCGCAAAAGTTCTTTGAATTCGAGGAAGATATCTTGTCTACGATCGACAAACAATTCGAAGTAAAAATGACGCTATATGATGCCTCGAGACAAGTAATCTCTGAAAATGAATACCTCTTCTTAATTGGTGATCAAGCCGAAGCGTCAAAAACTTTTAAGTTGATGCAGAAAGCGATGCAGGAGAAAAACAGCAAGTATTCGTATGGTAATTATTATAGATTCTTTGATGATATGATCCGTGAGAATGGTAAAGACTATGACAGCAAGATGAGTAGGCCTAGGGCTTCTGGGTATTGAGTGAGGGGGTGTTGGTGCGTTGGGGTGTTGGCGTATTAGGGTGTTGGCGTGTTGGCGTGTTAGGGTGTTGGCATATTAGGGCGTTGGCGTGTTGGGGTGTTGGCGTGTTGGGATTTTGGCATTTTAGGGCATTGGCGTGTTG
>CAZMYK010000670.1:0-2802 GCA_964570435.1 uncultured Saprospiraceae bacterium
TCCAACGGATTGCACAGGAAGTAATATTGCTCCAGCTTGCCACACTTTATCATACCAGCCAGTCTCACGTAAGATCGAGATATAAACATCGTCTGCTTCTTGGCAAAGTCTGACCTTATCTTCGTTAATGGCTCCAAGAACTCTAATGGCTAGTCCTGGCCCAGGGAAGGGATGTCTGGATATAATATAATCTGGAAGCTCCAATTCTGCTCCTACCCTTCTTACTTCATCTTTAAAGAGCATTCTAAGTGGCTCCACAATTTTTAGATTTAGTTTTTCTGGCAGGCCACCGACATTGTGATGAGACTTTATGGTTACGGAAGGTCCATGAACGCTAACCGACTCAATTACGTCTGGATAGATTGTCCCTTGCGCTAGCCACTTGACATTCTTAAGAAGTTTTGCCTCTCTATCAAAGACTTCTATAAAAACTCTCCCAATGGTCTTTCTCTTTTTTTCTGGATCTGAAACACCTTCTAACTCACCAAGAAAGTCCTGGTTCGCTCTTACACCTTTAACATTAAGTCCTAGCCCCTCATAGGATTTCAAGACCTGCTCGAATTCGTTCTTTCTCAGAAGGCCATTATCTATGAAGATACACTTAAGCCTATCTCCGATCGCCCGATGCAGTAACATTGCTGCGACGGAAGAATCAACTCCACCAGAAAGACCTAGCACCACTGAGTCCTCGCCAATCTCATTTCGCAAAGAAGCTATACTGTGTTCGACATAGGAAGCAGGTGTCCAATCGCCTTCACAACCGCATATCTCTGTCACAAAGTTACTTAGCAAGGTCTTGCCTTCAAGTGTGTGAGTCACTTCAGGATGGAATTGTATACAGTAGACAGGATGATCATATGCTCCTGCCTTGGATCTGTAGGCGGCAACTGGAATGCTCGCAGTATGGGCAATATTTTCAAAATTTTTGGGCAATTCTCGGATGGTGTCTCCATGCGACATCCAGACTTGTGTTTCCGTTTTCAATCCCATCATCAAGGGATCTCCTTCCTCATCGACACTCATCATGGCCTTCCCGTATTCACGGTGGTCCGACCTTGTTACATATCCACCAAGCTTCTCCGCAATGTACTGGGCACCATAGCAGACTCCTAAGAGGGGAACTCGGCCGACATAATGATCTAGGTCAACATGCAAAGCTTTTTCCTCCTTAACCGAAAACGGGCTTCCTGAAAAGATAACCCCTTTAACTGATTCGTCTAAATGGATTGACTTTGAAAAGGGATGGATTTCACAATAGACATTTAGCTCTCTGAGCCTACGAGCTATCAATTGGGTGTATTGGGATCCGAAATCAAGTATAATAATCTTTGCTGTCATATCGATTTTTCAATATGGCAGCAAAGATATGAAAGTATAGGAATAATTTTAATATATGGAAAGTTGGACCCTATTATTCGCCCAGTCTTTGTTATTAGCTTCCGAGATCTTGATTCTTGAACGATCGATTCCACTTGCAACAAGTTGGTCTTGGATTCCCTTTGACCTATTCTTAGAAAGAATCTTGCTAACATCGACGGTCTCTGAAAAGAAACTTGTAATCTCCGCCTTCGCCTCCGAATTACCTTCGAGAATTTTGACAACTTGGTTAAGCTGATTAACGACAGCAGGAGACAGAGAAGCATCTCTGTGATCAAATGCAAATTCGTAGTCATAGTTAGTTGAAGACGGGTCGCCCTTGCTGGTCATCTCCTCTGAAACGGCTGCAATACTTCCTTCATCTATACTAGTGGCAGTTTCTTCTACCATCGACGAAATGGCCTCTTGCGATATTACTTCTTCTTCGACTTCTGACGCACTAGCTGGTACATCAGCCATGGCCTCTTCCACTGCTTCTACTTGAGCGACTTTTGAAGATTGGCTAGCAATATCTGCTAATTGCACTGCTTGAGGGTCTTGGATATTAACCCTGCCCAAGTCAGGGGCACCTGAAATTTCAACTGCATCCATCACAATTTCCTTCGACGAAACAGAATTCAAAGCGGAGTAATTGTTATCTACATCTGTAAGAAAGGCAAGAATCTTTCCCTTGTCAGTCATTCTCACTAGGTGAGACTTACTTTGGAAAAGAATCACATCTTCTACTACCTTAGTGGATTCTTGTGCTGAGACAGAATAACCTACTAAGAAAAACATGGCTGTTGCCAAAATGGCTAATTTAGTGTTCATAGGACTAATGGTTTATTTACACTTCAATTTGTTACTTTTTTTAATCAAACACACGCTTATAACGTGTCGACTAAGACAAATTGTGTGAATACTAGTTAAATTAAGACACCTCTTAATCCACCAAGCCCCTACCCTCCTTAACAATCTTACCTTTTTCTTGTAGATCTGTCATGATCTTATCAAGTATACCGTTGATAAAATCTTTACTCTTTGGTGTGCTATATAATTTCGCTACTTCGACGTACTCGTTGAGGGTTACCTTAGTTGGAATAGTCTTAAAGTGCAGCAATTCGACAATTGCCATTTTAAGAAGAATCATATCGATTACAGCTAATCTTTCATGATCCCAATTTTTCAAAGTCGGCTTAATGAGGTCCAAGAGTTCTTCATCCATCTCATAACAAAGATCTAGCAGCTCTTGTCCAAATTCTTTGATCGTCTCATCTTCTGGGAAGAAGGTTTGGTAGAAATCATCCTTAGCAGGAAGTTTCTTCAGACTCTTCTTCATTGCTCCAACAATCAGTGACTTGTCATCCACCCACTCCGAGTAGCTATCTTCCATTACTTCATTAAAGTAGTCGCTTTTTCTGCAGTGTCTGTACAATTCCAAGAGAA